>CAZREZ010000186.1:0-6194 GCA_964599115.1 uncultured Bacteroidales bacterium | reverse complement strand
TTTTCAACTTTCCCAATGCTTCCATAAGTCTTGTCTATAATTGAATATCCGATTATATCGTGATAATAAAATTTATTACCGGTGAGTTTTGGTAGCCGGTCTATAGGAAGAAAAAGTTCAGCATTGATAAACATCTCAGCAATTTCAGGAGTTAAAACATCTTTAAGCTTAATAATGGCCTTATTATTTTTAATCTGAATATTTTCAATAAAATAAGGAATTAAATTACCTTTTAAATCTAAAAAAACAGATTTTAAATCTTTATAATTTTCAGGGTCGTCAGTGTCAAGAACAACATTTAATTCACCTTTTTTTCCATAAGCTTTAACAATTCTCCCTAAATAAAAAAAATCATTTTTGTTCATCCTTCAGAAATTATAATGGTCAAATTTAATAAAAAAAAGGCTAAGAAAGTATAATTTTCTTAGCCTGTAAATTTTTTATGAAACGAATTTTTTATTCTTCTGTTTTTTCTTCGTTTTTTTCCTCTACCTTGTCATCCGGTTTTTCCACTTTATTTTCTTCCGTCTTTTTCTCTATTTTCTCTTCTGCCTTAGGTTCTTCTTTTTTTACTTCTTCAACTTTTTCTGATGTTTCCTGGATTTTTTCTTCAGGTTTGGCTTCTTCGACTTTGGTTTCTTCGGCTTTGGTTTCTTCAGGTTTGGTTTCGATTATAGCTTCAGCTTCATCTGGTTCTACAACTTCATTAGCTTTTTCTTTTTCTTCAATTTCTTTAGCTTTTTTCTTGGCTATTTCAGCAGCTCTTGCTTCATTAATTTTTGCTTCGGCTTCAATACGTTTTTTGCTATGATCTTTGACTTCAAGTTCGGTTTCCTTGACTTTACCTGCAATTTTATCTTCTTTTTCAGTAAGCCATGCCTGAAACTTGGCTTCTGCCTGTTCTTCGGTAATTGCTCCTTTTTTAACTCCTTTGAGCAAATGATTTTTGAATAAAACTCCTTTATAGGATAAAATTGATTTTACAGTATCTGATGGCTGAGCACCTTTGTTAAGCCAATCAACTGCTTTATCAATGTTTAATTTAATGTCTGCGGGTTTGGTGAGAGGGTCGTAAGTGCCAATTTTTTCAATGTACTTTCCATCCCGTGGTGCACGACCATCCGCAATTACAATATGGTAAAAGGGCCTGCCTTTTTTACCTTTTCTTTGTAATCTGATTCTTGCTGGCATTTCTTATTTTTTTAATATTAATATATGATTTTTTTTAAAATGGGTGCAAATATCCGATTTATTTCTGTGAATAAAAAATGTTTATTAAAAAATATTCATTGTTATTTTAATACTGATTAGCTACAAAAATATTTCTTTTTAAAACTTATTAACATAACAAAATATAATTTTCTTTTTAATTAATTTTACACCTCATAATTTTGAGTCCACTCTAATAAGCCATCCGATGACTAATTAGAGTCTGTCTATAAAGTTACGTTCTAACAATTTAAAATCTAAACATGCCCGATTTTACTCATTTACATGTACATACACAGTATTCAATTTTGGATGGAGCTACCAGGATTCCCGAGTTGATATCCAAAGCTAAAGAGTATGGTATGGATGCTTTGGCAATAACCGATCATGGAAATATGTACGGGGTATTAAAATTTTATTTTGAGGCAAAAAAACAAAAAATAAAACCAATTATTGGCTGTGAAGTATATGTTGCACCGCACGGTCGTTTTGAGAAAAGGGGACAACAAGACCGTAGTGGTTACCATTTGATTCTTCTTGCAAAAAATATTCAGGGTTATAGGAATTTGTCAAAACTAAGTTCTTTAGGATATTATAAAAAGCATTTTTATTATACACCACGTATAGACAAGGAATTACTAAAAGAATACAACGAGGGATTGATAGCAACAACTGCCTGCCTGGGTGGTGAATTGCCCACTGCAATAATAAATCATGGAATTGAAAAAGCCGAAGAAGTTTTAAAGGAACATCTTGAAATATTTGGAGAAGATTATTATTTGGAATTAATGAATAGTGGCATACCCGAGCAAAAAATCGTAAACAAAACATTACTTGAACTTGCCAAAAAATTTAATGTTAAGGTTATAGCCACTAATGATGTTCATTTTTTAAATGAAAAGGATTATGAAGCTCATCATATTCTTATTTGCCTGAATACGGGTAAGGATATTGATGATAAAACTAATATGCATTATACGGGACAGGAGTTTTTGAAATCACCAGATGAGATGGCTGAGTTGTTTAAAGATATTCCTGAAGCGTTGGCAAATACAAGGGAAATTGTTGATAAAATTGAAGATTTTGATATTACTATTAAAAAGGTTATTCTACCACATTTCCCGCTACCTGATAGTTTTACTTCCGAGGATGAGTATTTAAAACATCTCACTTATGAAGGTGCCAATAAATTATATCCTGAAATTACTGATGAATTAAAAAAAAGGCTGGATTATGAACTTTCGATCATAAAGGATATGGGTTTTCCAGGATATTTTTTAATAGTTCAGGATTTTATATCGACAGCCAGAAGATTAGGAGTTACAGTTGGACCGGGAAGAGGTTCAGCAGCCGGTTCGGCAGTTGCATATTGTACGGGAATAACAAATATTGACCCAATAAAATATAATTTACTTTTCGAGAGATTCCTTAATCCCGATCGTATAAGTATGCCTGATATAGATATTGATTTTGATGATGAAGGTCGTGAAAAAGTACTTAATTATGTAGTTGAAAAATATGGCGAAAACAGGGTTGCACAGATAGTAACATTTGGGACTATGGCTGCCCGGCTTGCGATCAGGGATGTAGCAAGGATTTTAAAACTTCCTTTGAACGAGGCTGATAAATTGGCAAAAATGGTACCCGAAAGACCTGGTATTACTCTTAAACAGGCATATAATGAAGTAAAAGAATTAAATGAAATAAGAAAAAAAGGAGATGAATTATCACGTAAAACCCTGAATTTTGCAGAAATTCTTGAGGGTTCGACACGTCATACAGGTACTCATGCATGTGGTGTTATAATAGGCCCTGATGATCTGATTAAATACGTCCCATTGAGTACTGCGAAAGATTCTGATCTAATGGTTACACAATATGAGGGTAAATTGGTTGAATCGGTTGGAATACTTAAAATGGACTTTCTTGGCTTAAAAACCTTATCAATAATCAAGGATGCTATTGAAAATATTAATAAAAGTTACGGAATAAAAATTGATATTGAAAAAGCTTCATTAGAAGATGAAAAAACTTTTGAGTTGTATCAAAGAGGTGATACAATCGGGACTTTCCAGTTTGAATCGGAGGGAATGCGTGGATACTTAAAGGATCTTAAACCTAATAATATTGAAGATTTAATTGCAATGAATGCCCTCTACCGTCCAGGTCCTATGAATTTTATTCCGCTATTTATAAATCGCAAACAGGGAAAAGAGAAAATTGAGTATCCTCATCCGATGATTGAAAATATCCTTAAGCCAACCTATGGTATAATGGTTTATCAGGAACAGATTATGCAAACAGCCCAAATAATGGGTGGGTTTACTCTTAGCGAAGCTGATCTTTTGCGTAGGTCTATGGGTAAAAAGGATAAGAAAACAATGGAAGAACAAAAAGTTGTTTTTATTAATGGGGCTTTAAAGAAAGAAATTGAGCAGGAAAAAGCAGAAGAAGTTTATCAGATGATGGAGAAATTTGCCGAGTATGGTTTTAATAGGTCACATTCTGCAGCATATTCAATAATTGCATATCAAACAGCATATCTTAAAGCACATTATCCAGCCGAATATATGGCGGCAGTTTTAACTCATAACCTTAGTGATATTAAAAAAATTACTTTTTTTATTGATGAATGCAAACGATTAAATATTCAGGTATTAGGACCAGATGTTAATGAAAGCAGTCTTAATTTTATTGTAAATAAAAACGGTGAAATACGTTTTGGTATGGCTGCTATTAAGGGAGTTGGCGAAGCAGCCGTAAAATCAATAATTGAAGAAAGAAATAAAAACGGCTTATTTAGAAATATATTTGATTTTGCAAAAAGAGTAAATCTACGTTCAGTAAATAAAAGAAGTTTTGAAGCATTGGCAAAAGCAGGAGCATTTGATGGTTTTGATAATACTCATCGTGCACAATATTTTTTCAGGGAGAATTTGGATGATACCGTTTTTCTTGAAAAAATTATTAAACATGCCGGTAGTTATCAGGAAAAACAAAATTCTATGCAGGTTTCTCTTTTTGGTGATGACGAAACAATGGAAATTACTGATCCTAAATTGCCAGATTGTGAACCATGGTCTAAACTTCAGCAACTTAAGAATGAAAAAGAAGTTACAGGTTTTTATATGTCGGGTCATCCATTGGATAATTACAAACTGGAAATTGATAATTTTTGCAATATTTCAATAAATACAATTAATGAAGGATTAAAATCCCTTAAAAATAAAATATTTACTTTTGCAGGCATTGTAACATCAGTTGCTCATAAAACTACAAGAAACGGTAATCCTTTCGGCTCGTTTATTGTTGAGGATTTTAACGATTCATTACAAATTACTTTATTTGGTGATGATTATGTAAGTTATAAAAAGTTTTTTGAAAACGAAGGATATTCTTTACTAATAAAAGCAACCGTTCAATACAGGTATAATTCCGAAGATCAGCTGGAGATTAAAGTGAGAAGTATTAGCCTGTTGCCCCAAGCAATTGAAAAATTCACTAAAGAAATTTCTTTAAACTTGTCAATGGATGATATAAATGAGGAACTGATCGGGATATTGTCGGGAATTATAAATGCCAACCCCGGCAAATGTAACCTCAAAATTATTTTAATGGATAATACTGATAATATTTCAGTGGAAATGAAACTCAAGAGAAATAAAGTGAATCATTTGAAGTTTATTAATGAAATAAAAAAAATTCCGAAGGTTGAATTTAGACTTAAATAATTTAATTTCGAAAAATTAATAATAATAATTTAAAAATTTAAATCATGGCAATAGAATTTACAGATGCGAATTTTGAAGAAGTTGTATTAAAATCCGATAAACTCGTAATTATTGACTTTTGGGCTGTCTGGTGCGGACCATGCAGAATGATAGGTCAAATAATTCAGGAAATCGGACAGGAATACGAGGGTAAAGTTGTTGTTGGTAAAGTGGATGTTGATAGCAATCCTGAAATTACCACAAAATTCGGAATCAGAAATATACCTACCGTTCTTTTCTTTAAAAATGGTGAAATAGTTGATAAGCAAGTAGGATCAGTTGCAAAACAGATTATTGTTAACAAGCTGGAGGCCCACATATAGAAGTTTAATTAGAGTCGGTCTATAAAGTCACGTTCTAACAATTTAAGATTTTAGAATTTATGCTATATTCAATTGACCAAAACAGACTTCAGCAATTTAATTCGTTGGAGTTTATTGCAAAGCAGGTAGTTGAGGGTTTTATAACAGGTCTTCATAAAAGTCCTTTCCATGGCTTTTCAGTTGAATTTGCCGAACACCGTTTATATAACACTGGTGAATCAATAAAGCATATTGACTGGAAATTATATGGCAGAACAGATAAACTTTTTATTAAACGATTTGAAGAGGAAACAAATTTAAGATGTCAGCTTGTGATTGATAATTCTTCATCAATGTATTTTCCCGTTAAGGAAAATCTAACAATTGATAATCCAAATAAAATTTTATTTTCAATATATGCTGCAGCGGCAATAATGCTGCTTTTAAAAAAACAGCGTGATGCAGTTGGTTTAAGTTTTTTTTCCGACACAGTGGAACTAAGCACACAGGCAAAGTCAAGCTCTGTTCATCATAAATATTTGTATTCAGAACTTGAAAAGTTATTAATACCCATTTCAACAAAAACACATAAAAAAACCGCTGCAGCAGATTCATTACATCAAATAGCTGAAAATATTCACAAAAGGTCGTTGGTTGTGATTTTTAGCGATATGATGGAAAGCAGCGGTAATACCGATGAATTATTTGCAGCTCTTCAGCATTTGAAACATAATAATCATGAAGTGGTTTTATTTCATGTAACCGACAAACAAAAAGAAGAAGAATTTGATTATGACAACCGACCGTACAAATTTGTTGACATGGAAAGCGGCGAAGAATTAAGGATTAATCCGGTTGAAGTGAGAAAAAATATCTTAAAGCTGTTGATAATTTTAAAAAGGAATTAATACTT
>CAZREZ010000185.1:0-6204 GCA_964599115.1 uncultured Bacteroidales bacterium | reverse complement strand
AAAATTATTAGCAGACACTATTACTAAAAATGGAGGAGTTGTTCTTAAAAAACATGAAGCAAATAAATTAATTATTGAGAATAACAAAATAAAATATATTGAATTATCGAATTCTGAGCGTATTGAAGCAAACTATTTTATTTCCGATGTTCATCCTGCCAAAACTTTGCAAATGATTGATGAACATCAAATTAAAAAGGCATATCGAAAGCGTATAAACAATCTTAAAAATACAATTGGAATGTTTACTTTGTATATTGTATTTAAGAAAGATAGTTTTAAATATATGAATTGCAATCACTATTATTACAAAGGCGATACTGTTTGGACGACTGATTATTCAGAAAAAAACTGGCCTGAAAATTTCATGTTCTACACACCAGCAATATCAAAATCGGATATATACGCTGATGGTGCTATTGTTATAACTTATATGAAATTTGATGAATTGAAGAAATGGGAAAATACAACAGTTGAAAAACGTGGTTCTGATTATCTTGAATTTAAAAAAATAAAAGCAGAGAAATTATTGGATTTAGTTGAAAAAAAGTTCCCGGGTATCAGAAATAAAATTAAATCATATTATACTTCAACGCCTTTAACTTACCGTGATTATACAGGAACGATTAATGGTTCATCTTATGGTATTTCAAAGGACTATAATGATCCTTTTAAATCAATAATATTGCCAAAAACAAAAATTCCAAACCTGTTTTTTACGGGTCAAAATTTAAACCTTCACGGTATTCTTGGCGTAACAATAGGTTCGGTTATGACTTGTGGGGAATTGGTAGGATTGGAATATTTAATAAATAAAATTCAATAATCTCTGCGTCTCTGTGCCCATGCGTTTAATAAAACAAGTACATTGAACGCAGAGTCGCAAAGGTGCAGAGGAGTAATTAAAAAAACAATATGTCAAAATACGATATTGTAATAGTTGGAAGCGGACTCGGTGGTTTGCTTTGCGGATATATTTTAAGCAAAGAAGGTTATAAAATTTGTATCCTTGAAAAAAACAGGCAAATAGGAGGATGTCTCCAGACTTTTGTTCGTGATGATTGCGTTTTTGACACAGGCATGCACTATGTCGGCAGCCTGGAAAAAGGACAAATCCTGTATCGCTTTTTCAAATACTTTGATTTGATCAATAAAATTAAATTGAAAAAACTCAATGAGGATGCTTTTGACATCATTAGCATTGCAGGAACAGAATATAAATATGCACAAGGATATGATAATTTCATAAATACGCTATTGCAAAGTTTTCCTGATGAAAAAAATGCATTAATTAAATATACCGATAAACTAAAGGAAATAACCAATTCATTAAATTTATACAATCTTAGAGAAATTAAAACACATAATATAATTGATAATGAATACTTAACAGTTGGCGCCTTTGATTATATCAAATCAATTACACTGAACGAGAGGCTACAAAATGTACTCTCAGGATTAAATTCATTATATGCCGGAGAAAAAGAGAAAACTCCATTATATTGTCATGCAATCATTAATAGTTCTATTATTGAAAGTGCATGGAGACTTATTGACGGAGGGGCTCAAATTGCCAAATTCCTTTCTGATTCCATAATTGCTAATGGCGGTACTATTTTAAAAAAACGTGAAGTAAAAAAACTTATTCCTGATGCAAATAATAAAACTATAAACTTTGTTGAGTTATCCGATTCCGAACTTATTGAAGCAAAATATTTTATTTCAGATATTCATCCGGTTAAAACAATTGAAATGCTTGATAACGGTTTAATCAGAAAAAGTTATAGAAATCGTGTAAATAATCTTGAAAATACAATTTCATTTTTTTCTGTTTATATTGTTCTTAAAGAAAACACATTTGAATATTTAAATTATAATATTTATCATTACAATGGAAATAATGTTTGGGGAACAGATACTTATTTGGATACAGCTACTTATATGAAAAATAAATGGCCTGACGGATATATGTGTTATACCCCTGCAAATTCAAAATCGGATGTATATGCCGATTGTATGATTGCAATGACTTATATGAAATATGATGAGCTGAAAAAATGGGAAAATACAACAGTTGAAAAACGAGGAGTTGATTATCTTGAATTTAAAGAAAATAAAGCACAACAATTTATTAATAAACTAGAAAAACGATTTCCAGGGTTAAGGGGGAAAATTAAAGCATATTATACTTCAACGCCTTTAACTTATAGAGATTATACAGGAACAATTAACGGTTCGCCTTATGGAATTTTAAAAGATTATAATAACCCATTAGCAACATTTATTTCCCAAAGGACAAGAATTCCAAATTTGTTTTTTACCGGACAAAATGTTGGCTTGCATGGAATACTGGGCGTAACCATTGGTTCACTGCTAACTTGTTCCGAACTCTTAGGATTAAATTATTTAATTAGAAAAGTAAATGAAACGTAATAGAAAAAACAGGCGGTTAAAAAAAATTTTATTAGGATTTGCTATTGCAATTGCTGCTATTATTATTGCTTTTTTAATATATTTCAAAATAGCAGTTACAATTACCCCGCCCGAACCAAATAATTTAAGTGTATTGGATTTGGAAAGAATTAAAATTGATAAAAATTTTTATGTTTGTGGTTATTGTTGGCTAAAAAAAAGCAATATAGGTTTATGGGAATTATATATTGAAGGTGATGCTTTTGAGCGGGGAGTTATCAACGGAAAACTGACAAAAGAGTTAATTGAAATACAGGAAGAAGCGTTTGTTGAGCAAATTAATAAAATGGTTCCTTCAAAGTTTTATTTGAATTTCCTGAAATATTTTGTTGCATGGTTCAACAGGAACATAAATAATTATATTACCGACGAATATTTGCTTGAGATATATGGAGTATCATTATCGGCTTCAGATGAATTTCTATATATAGCACCTAATTATCATCGAATTTTGGATTATCACGCAGCTCATGATATTGGTCATGCTTTACAGGATATGAACATGGCTTGGTGTACATCTTTTTCTGCATGGAGTAATAAAACTCAAGACAGCTCATTGATAGTCGGAAGAAATTTTGATTTTTATGTTGGTGATGAGTTTGCGAAAAATAAGATAATAATGTTTGTAAATCCAGATAATGGGTATAAGTTTATGATGGTAACCTGGGCAGGAATGATCGGTGCGGTTTCGGGTATGAATGAAAAAGGACTTACAGTTACTATAAATTCAGCAAAATCGGAAATGCCTTTGGAAGCAAAAACTCCAATTTCAATCCTTGCAAGGGAAATATTACAATATGCATCTAATATTGATGAAGCATTTTCTATTGCAAAAAAACGTGAAATCTTTGTCTCGGAATCATTAATGATCGGCTCGGCTGAAGACAATAAAACATCAATTATTGAAAAAACACCAGAAAGATTAGAATTGTTTGAAACAGATGAAAATTATATTATTTGTTCAAACCATTTTCAGAGTAAGACATTCGCTAATGATTCACTTAATTTGAAAAACATAAAAGAAAGCTCATCAATGTACAGATATAAAAGAGTTGATGAGCTAATTGCAAAATTTTCCAAAATATCAGTAAATAATGCTGCTGAAATTCTAAGGGACCAAAAGGGATTAGGAGATATAAATATCGGTATGGGCAACGAAAAGGCAATTAATCAACTTATTGCTCATCATTCGGTAATTTTTGAACCTGCAAAAAAGTTGGTGTGGGTATCTGTAGGACCATTCCAGTTAGGTGAGTATGTTTGTTATAATATGGATAAAATTTTCAAGGATTTTGCAGCTTTAAGAAAAAAGATAGAAATTTATGAAACCACATTGACCATCCCTTCTGACTCGTTCTTATATTCTGAAGATTATCAAAATTTTATTAAATTTAAAGAAATAAGTCAGCTTATTCAAAGTTCAATAGAAAATAATGAAAAGATTGTATTCATTGATAAAAATTACATTTCAACAAACCCTGAATTTTTCATGACATACTCGCTGTTAGGCGACTATTATAAAAAATCAAAACAATATGATAAAGCAATAGAATATTATAATATTGCCTTAAAAAAGGAAATACCGGCTTTACAGGAAAAAGAGAAAATTGTTGAAAAACGGGAGGAATGTATAATTAAAAAATTGTGATGAATAGATCGAATATAACTTCACAAATTTAATAAGAAGAAAGTATATTTGTGTTTAAGTGTTCATGTATTAAAATTAATAAATGTCAAAGATTTTGAAATCCCAAAACAATAAAACAACTATGTTAATCCCAAAAATCGAAACCAAATCAACAGAAGAAATAAAACAATACCAGGAACACAGATTGCAAGAACTTCTTGCATACCTTGAAAACAATTCAGGCTTTTATTCTGAACTTTTCAAAAAAAACAAAATTGATATTAATAAAATCAGGACATTAGATGACCTTAGATTTATTCCGGTAACTACAAAAGATGACCTGCAAGCAAGAAATCAGGATTTTATTTGTGTGAGTAAAGACAAAATCATTGATTATATTACTACTTCCGGTACACTCGGCGACCCGGTAACCTTTGTTATGACTGAAAAAGACCTTGAGCGTTTGGCATATAACGAATGTATTTCATTCGCTTGTGCCGATGGTTCAAAAAATGATATTTATCAGTTAATGACAACTATTGACCGTCGTTTTATGGCCGGATTGGCTTATTTTTTAGGCGCAAGAAAATTAGGTGCAGGAATTGTGCGTGTCGGTAATGGAATGCCCGAATTACAATGGGATACAATAAACAGAATTTTTCCTACTGCATTTATAACAGTTCCGTCTTTTCTTCTAAAATTAATCGAATGGGCTGAGAACAATAGAATTGACTATCGGTCGGCAAGTGTAAAAAAAGCGATTTGTATTGGCGAACCTCTGCGAAATGCTGATTTTACTTTAACAACATTAGGGAAAAAGATTAAGGATAAATGGGATATTCATCTTTATTCTACTTATGCTTCAACTGAAATGGGAACAGCTTTTACCGAATGTAGCGAAGGAAAAGGTGGTCATCATCATCCTGAGTTGATAATCGTTGAATTTTTGGATGATAACAATAACCCTGTTCCTGAAGGAGAAGCAGGTGAAGTTACAATTACTACTCTCGGAGTTGAAGGTATGCCTCTGTTGCGGTTTAAGACAGGCGATATTTGCCATTACTATAATGAACCATGTAAGTGTGGCAGAACTACTAAGCGATTAGGACCGGTTATAGGAAGAAAAAAACAAATGATAAAATATAAAGGAACAACTATTTATCCATCTGCTTTGTATGATATACTTGATAATATTAATGAAGTAGAAAATTACATTGTAGAAGTTTATACTAATAAAATCGGAACTGATGAAATACTTATCAGAATCGGCTGTAAAAGCATTCCTGAAAATTTTGAAAAGAAAATCAAAGACCGTTTCAGGGCTAAATTAAGAGTTGCACCTCAGATAAAATTTGAGACTATTGAGGCTATTAATAAAATAAAGTTTTCCGAAGAGAAAAGAAAGTCAATAAATTTTATTGATAAAAGAGATATTTGATTTATTTTTATATATTTGTTGCATGAGAATAATAAAACTCCTATATGTAGATTTAAAATATAAACAATAAAATGTGTATATATCCGCAGAATACTGTCGGATGTGTACGGAAAATGTGATTACATAAGAAGTTACCGCCAATGCTATGAAAATAAATGAGATTAGAACAATTATACAAAGAATATTGTAAATTTGGAATATGAATACACAAATTGAAATAGAAAATAAATTAAGAAGACTGAAACCAATGCTCAATAAACTATATCATGTTGACAAAATTGGATATTTCGGATCTTATTCACGCAATGAACAAGATCAGAATTCCGATATTGATATTCTTGTTTGTTTTCGCAAACCGATCGGATGGGATTTTTTTGACTTACAGGAATTCCTAGAAAAGGAATTAGAATTAAAAGTTGATTTAGTTTCAGAAAAAGCATTAAAGGAACAATTGAGACAAATTATTCTAAATAGCGTAAAATACATATGACTCCAATAAAAAGAGAATACCACCTATACCTTGAAGATATGTTGACTTCAATGTTAAGAATCGAAGAATATATCGGGGAAATGGAATTTAGAGCATTTAAAATGAACTACATGATTGTTGATGCAGTTGTTAGGAATTTTGAAATTATTGGAGAGGCATCAAAAAAGGTTCCTGCAG
>CAZREZ010000184.1:0-6252 GCA_964599115.1 uncultured Bacteroidales bacterium | reverse complement strand
TTCGGAAGAAGACAGAAAATATATTCACGAAATTTATTGTAAGTTTCCTCAATGGGATTTTCGAATTGGACAGGGGATTTCCGCACGTTTGGCTGAGCTTTTCATTCGTGATGAAAGAAAAATCGGACTGGCTTACTCAATCATGCTTACTTTGCCAGGAACGCCAGTAATTTATTATGGTGATGAATTTGGTAAAAGCAATGACGAAAATTATTATAAAGAAATGATAAAAATCACAGGTAAGGATGATACACGTTTTTTGGTTCGCGGAAAAATTGATTGGGAAGAATTAGAAACCAATTTAAAAAATAAAAATAGTTTTTCATCTAAAGTTTTCAGCAGAATAAGCCGGCAGATAAAAACAAGAAAAAAATATAAATCTTTTGGCAGAGGTAAAATAGAATGGCTGGAGCTAAGCGACAAAAACGGGAAAAAATTACCTGAAATTTTAGCTTATTTCCGAATATTGAAAAATGAAAAGATATTGATAATAAATAACCTTTCAGGAGAAGAGAAAAGTATTGTACTTACCGATGAAAAGGTTATTGAAAATGGAAAAGAAATTTTAGGGCAAGAAATGAAGACAGATGAGAAAACATTAATTTTGCCTGCTTATGGTTATCGTTGGATTTTAATATAATTTTGTTTTAACAAAAAAAATTACTATTTTTTAGACTTGCTAATTTTAGGTAATTTTTTTTCAATCAAAAAAACAAAAGATATGAAACATAAAATACTTTTATTATCAATCATTGGTGTTCACTTGCTGCTATGGAAAATTAATTTGCAGGCACAGGAGTATTTAGCATTACCTGACTCCAATGCAACATGGATTGTAACAAATATAAATAGCGTTGGTACTTTCCATATAGAATATGGATTAAGTCCAACACCTGATGATACAGTAATTAATTCTAAGGTTTATCACAAAATTTATAAAAAAGGTTATTGTAAACTTAATTCATATGTTGGATCATATCGTAATGATATCAATGGTAAAACCTACTATGTTCCGGTATTCCCAAATGATTCTATTGAATATTTGTGGTATGATTTTACTAAAAACCCCGGAGATACAATAAAAGAAGTTGCATTGAATATGTTTAGTGATTTTGTTGGAACTTATGACCTTGTTGTTGATTCAGTTATATATAAGAATTCCGGGCCTTACAACCTTAAATGTTTATTTCTATCACCTGTTCCACCGGGACCACCTTATTATTATAACGACAACCCGATTGTTTGGGTAGAACGAGTAGGAAGCCTTAATGGTGGTATATTTAATGAATATTTATGCGGGCTTGATATGATACATTTAAGATGCATGAGTGCTAATGATACGATTTTCTATTTTTCATTCTCATTGGACTGTTTTTTTTCAGAAGGAATAGATTTATCTTATGAAAACGGTACTTGTGAATTGCCCATATCTATTTTTGAAAATAAAACAAGGCATAAACAGATATGCGTTTACCCTAATCCTGTAAATGATCGAATTATGATAAAAAATCTGCCTTCAGAACCGATTGAAATATCCATTTTCAACACAATGGGACAAAAAGTATTCAATAAAAGAAACGTTTCTTCTGAAAGAAACCATATAACAATAATAAGTAACCTGAAACCTGGATTATATTATATTAGAATAATATCTATAAACAATGAATTATTAACAAAAAAAATAGTTAAACAATGAATAATTTTAAAAAAGCATGGAAGTGCGTTGAAACGCACTATCATTGAGTAGTTTGTATTATTTTCACCAAACTAAAGTTTGGTGCTAATCTTATAAGAATAGCACTATGCTTCAGCATGGTGTATTGATTTGATTTAACTTAACTTCTTATGACTGATTACGGTTTTGATGCAGTAATTTTTGACCTTGACGGAGTGATAACAAAAACAGCTCTTGTTCATAGTGCTGCCTGGAAAAAAATGTTTGATGATTATTTAAAAGAAAGAGTAAAAAAATATGGAGAAATATTCAGGGAGTTTACTCATACAAATGATTATTTGAAATATGTTGACGGGAAACCAAGATATAAAGGTGTTGAGTCTTTTTTAAAATCACGTGGAATAGAATTGCCTTATGGAAATCCATCTGACACGGTTGAGGAAGAAACTATTTGTGGTATTGGGAATAGAAAAAATATTGCTTTTAATGAGATTTTGAAAAAAGACGGTGTACAGGTTTATGATTCCACAATTTTATTGATAAAAAAACTAAAAGAAAAAGGAATAAGGGTAGGAGTGGCTTCGTCAAGTAAAAATTGTGAAGCAGTTCTGAAAGCTGTAGGTATTTTAAATTTAATGGAAACCCGTGTTGATGGTGTTGTTTCTGCAGAACTTGGTTTACACGGAAAACCCGAACCTGATATTTTCACAACCGCTTGCGATGATTTAGAAGTAACTTACGACAGGGCAGTAGTTGTGGAAGATGCTGTCTCGGGAGTTCAAGCCGGTAAAAAAGGAAACTTCGGTTTGGTTTTGGGTATAGCGCGTGAAAACAATGAAAATGAATTAAAGATAAATGGGGCCGATATTGTTGTGAAAGATATTGATGAAATTGGTTTTGATGGAATTGTTAACTGGTTTAAAAACGGTTTGGGAAAAGATAACCGGTCATTAGATTATTTTGATTATGACCCGAATAAAGAACGTTCAAGAGAAGCACTTTTAGCCGTTGGAAACGGCTATTTCGGAACACGAGGGGCAATGGAAGAAACTACTGCCAATAATGTTAATTATCCGGGAACATATATTGCAGGTATTTATAACCGCTTAAAATCTCAAGTAGGTGACAGGGAAGTGGAAAATGAGGATTTTGTAAACTGTCCTAATTGGCTGCCAATAAATTTTAAAATCGGTGAAGATGATTGGATAGACATCAGTAATATTGAAATTTTAAAAATTAACAGAACCTTAAACTTTAAAAACGGGATTTTATCCCGGGAATTGATTATTCAGGAGAAAAAAGGAAGGAAAACTAAAATCAGTTCAAAACGCATAGTCAGTATGGATAATCCTCATCTGGCAGCAATTGAATACACTATCAAGCCATTAAATTATTCCGGTCAAATAACTGTTAAATCCGGCATAAACGGTGCTGTAATAAATGCAGGAGTTGAAAGATACAAGCAACTCAATCAAAAACATCTGGAACCTGTTTCTCAAGGCGGTGAGTATAATTCAAATTTTGTTGTTGTCAGAACAACCCAATCAGATATTAAAATTGCAGAAGCATCAAAAATCAATGTTAGTATTGATAAAAAATCAATTAAACCTGAATATATTCAGGATATTACAGAAGGAACAGCATTTACAAAATTTAATTACAATTTAAATAAAAACAATACTTTAACAATTAACAAAATTGTCAGCATATATACTTCAAGAGATAAAGATATTGATGACCCTTTAAAATCAGCAAAACAGGATATTGAGGATGTAAATTCCTTTAACGAAATTCTATTAAAAAGTGAAAAGAGATGGGAAGATATCTGGAAAGAAATTGATATTATAATTGAAGGTGACCGGCTTGCACAGAAATTGCTGCGTTTACATTTATATCATCTGATGGTAACTGCTTCGCATCATAACACAAAAATTGATGCCGGTATTCCGGCTCGGGGTTTACATGGTGAGGCATATCGCGGACATATATTCTGGGACGAACTTTATATTCTCCCGTTCTATGATATTCATTTTAAAGACATCTCAAAATCACTTTTACTTTATCGTTACACACGGCTTGAGGAGGCAAGAAAATATGCAAAAAAATATGGATTTGAAGGTGCTATGTTCCCGTGGCAGAGCAGTAGCGATGGACGTGAAGAAACTCAAATCCTGCACTTAAACCCTTTATCAGGCAAATGGAGTGATGATTACAGCTCACTGCAACGACATGTTTCTTTGGCAATTGCTTATAATATCTGGCAATATTTACGAATTACTAACGATTTGAAATTTATTGAAAAATATGGTGCTGAAATGTTTTTTGAAATTTGCAGGTTCTGGGCAAGTAAATCAGAATATAATTTAAACACAGGTCGTTATGAGATAAAAAAAGTAATGGGTCCTGATGAATTTCATGAGAAATATAAAAATGCAGATGAAGGCGGATTAAAAGACAATACATATACAAACCTTATGCTTGTATGGACACTTAAAAAAGCATTTGAACTTTTAAATCTGATTGATAATAAATCCAGAGCAAGAATTTTAAATAAAATTAATTTAACAGAAACCGAATTAAAAAAATGGCAGGACATCATAAAAAAATTAAATATTCAAATATCTGATAAAGGAATTCTTGCACAATATGACGGTTATTTTAACCTGAAAGAATTGGATTGGGATGCCTATAAAAAGAAATATGGTAATATTCATCGTATGGACAGGATACTAAAGGCAGAAGGAAAATCAACCGATGACTACAAAGTTGCAAAACAAGCCGACACTCTTATGACTTTTTACAATCTTGACAAAGATGAAATTGATAGTATTCTTACCGGACTTGGTTATAAACTGCCAAAAAATTACCTGAAAAGTAATCTTGAATATTATGTGCAAAGAACATCACATGGCTCAACATTAAGCCGTGTTGTACATGCCTGGCTTGCAAATTTAATTGGCGATAAAAAATTAAGCTGGAAGCTTTATTCCGAAGCATTATCAAGCGATTATGATGATATTCAGGGAGGAACTACAGGCGAGGGAATTCATACAGGTGTGATGGCAGGTACAGTAATTATTGCTTTAATGTCGTATGCCGGTTTAAATCTTAGGTCGGATATTGTAAGGTTTTTTCCTTGTTTACCTGAACACTGGAGAAATATCAGCTTTAATTTCAGATTTAGAAAAAATCATTATTATTGTGGTATATCACAGGAATTTATCAAAATAAAAGTAATTGGTTTTGATGATAAAAAAGCAGAAGTTGAAGTTTGTGGAAAAAAACACCTGATTGATTCTAATGAGTGGATAAAAATAAAATATAATTAACTTATCGTGAGTTCGGGATAAGATATTAAGAAAATATTTTTAATAACAAATTATACATTCATCATTATTTGAAAGTAAATTTTGAATATCGAATAATGAATATTGAATTTAGAAATAAAAACAAGATTCCAAAGAACAATCAAAAGGCAATAATTTACACAAAATATCAAAGAAATAATAATTAGAAATTTTGCACAAAGTAACTCCTTCCCCTTTGGGGGAGGATGGGAAGGGGGAATAAGCAAAATTGTAGAATTTAGGTTTTTTGAATACAAATGTAGAATTTAGAATTATGAATATAAAATTCTGAAATATACTGATTCTTATTAAAAATGCAAAGCATTTTTCTATTAGAAGCAGTTATGCCGATAGGAACAAACCTATGAAATTTGCAAACCTGTTCCGTATCGGTATAATAAAAAACCAAACCATTATTTGTAATCCAACCCCAAATTTTGTATTTTTGTTTTGTATATTAAATAATCATGAAAAAGATACTAATATATTTTCTTTTAATCTTTTGTACTTTATCACATTTACAATCATTTTCTCAACCCAACAAACGTACCAACTTCTGGTTTTTTGGTGATCATCTTGCTTTGGACTTTAACAGCGGTAGTCCTGTTGAAAACACCAATTGCATGATAGACTCCACAGGTTGGGGTGCCACATCAATAATGAGTGATACAAATGGGAATTTATTATTTTATTCCTATGGTGATTCTATTTGGAATAGAAACTATGATTTAATGGACTTTAATTATAAAGATATTGATTTTGTCCTGGGTTCGCAATCTGCTATAAGTATGCCTGTACCAGGATCAGATAGTTTGTTTTATGTTTTTACTGCCAGACTGCATAAAATTCCGGGTCCTATGTATTATTACACCGTTAATATGAATGGGAATAACGGTTTGGGAGAGGTTTTAGATGTTGATACACTTCTTGCAGGTTCAGATGCCGCGGATCAAATATCGGCTGTTTATTTAAGAAACAAAGAAGATTATTGGGTAATTACAAGAAAATATCACGAGGATAAATATGCTGCCTTTCTTGTAAGCTCCGATGGAGTGAATCCTGATCCTGTTTTAAGCCCGGCACCTAATAAAGATAATCTTGGTAGTGACAGAATGGGCTTTATGAAGTTTTCGTACGACAAAAAATACTTTGCTACTTGTTTTCAAGGAGGCTTGTATGGATGTGTTGAATTATGTAAATTTAATAATGAGACCGGAGAAATTGAATACT
>CAZREZ010000183.1:0-6255 GCA_964599115.1 uncultured Bacteroidales bacterium | reverse complement strand
AAGATAATTACTTAAGTCATTTAAATTCAGCATTTAATCTATCAAAGTTTGACATTACCAAAGCACAAAAGATGGAATTTTTTACTACCGTGAAGATTAAAGATAATTACTTTCTCAACTATTCAGAGAGAATATTTACTGAAGGGGAAAATGTTAAAACAATTTTGGATTTTGATGGGTTTGTAAATCGGATAGAGTCAAAAGATTATTTACAAGTCTGTGATGACCTACACGAAATAATTATTGCAGAGTTTGAAAAAACTATTAGAGGTCCAGTTTATGAAATGATGAAAAAAGATAAAAAAGATGAATAAATATTTAATTGAACAGAATAATCTAACTGGGGATAAATTTCATCATGAGAAAAAAATCATCACTTATCCCTTTGATCAATATCTTCTAAAAATTGAAATTGATGAAAATGATAGATTCATAGGTGTTATTGAGATTAGTTTGAATAAGGATTTCTATGATTATAAAACAGAAACTTTCAAAGGTTTTCAAGATATTGAAGATTTTTACAAAGACGAAGACTAAAATGTTTTATGAAATAAGAAAACCTAATCTTTTTTTACGATTTGGTGATATCATTGATGGATTCCAACAAGTTAAACCTATATTCAATAAGTTTGACACGAACAAGAATGATTTTCAAATAAATGTTGAGCATAATCAATATTTTGTAGTTCTAACTCCATGCTGTTCAATTGAAAAACAAACAATATCACTAACTCCCTTAAAGCCATTAAGGTCAAGTTTTTTTTCAAATGAATATTTTGTGGAGGATTTTACGGCTATAAACAGATTAATGTCACCTCAGCAAATAGTCCCTAAAAAAGCTTGGGAGGAAAAGTTTGATGATAATGAAAGGCAAAAAAGATTAAGTGAAGGTAACAATTATGCATTTATAGATTTATTCATCTACCAAGAACATAAACTTTTACCAATTTACAAATTGAATTCAAAAAAATTAGGTAAAATTTCAACTGGTTTTTACCTCATTGATTTTAAAGACACTTTTGTAATTGAATCTAAACAGATTCAAAGAGAAGCTAAGCTCTCCAAGATACTCCAATTATCAATTCAATCTAGAACTGAACTGCGAGAAAAAATTTCAGCATTCTATCATAGGATCCCAGATGAGGATATAGTATAGATTTAATATGACAACCTCCTCTTCTTTCCCCAAAATAGTCTTATCTTTTTTCACTTTCAAATAAATTGGTATTTCAAAATATATTAGTGTCAAACTTTTTACACTGAATTTTGCCCTGTTTTTTGTTTTACGATTTTTACAAAATTGTTTATCAATGTGTTAGAAAATATGTATGGTCCTGGTGAGTTTTCTTTTCTAAGAAGTATCTTAATATCAACTCTATTGGCTCAATGTAAGCAGAAATTAAAAAGTAACAGTTTTTGGAAAAATAATAGTAACAGTTTTTGCAAAAATAAAAAATAATAAAACAAATAAAAATTAAAAAATTGATTTTCTATTTTTAAGTCTATAACTATCTCCGTTAAGTTTAATAATCTGGCATCTATAAAGTAGTCTATCCAGGATAGCCGTAGCAAGCACTTCATCATCAAGTATCTTTGCCCATTGTTTGGGACTTTTGTTAGTAGTGATTATCACAGAAGCTTTTTCATGAAGATAATTAATGAGATTAAAAAGCAGGTTAGCCAGGTTTTTATCCAATGGGAACATCATCAAATCATCAATGACCAACAGATCAGCTTTTAAAATAAGTTTTTTACCTGCCTTGGCTGCTCTTGCTTTTCTTGCTTTTAGAATATCTATGATTTCTTGTTGTTCTTTGATTTTAGCGTTCGCTTTTCGTATTATCGTTTTAGTGTAGTCCCTTTTGTAATCAGTGCTTCTGCTATACTTTTTTCCTTTGTAAGTCTTTCCGTCTATTTTGCTCATAATATATTAGTTTAAAAATTTCTGAATAGCCTTACGCATTTTAACTAAGTTTTTTATTTTAACAAGATTATTGAAAGACAATAAAAAATGTAGAATAGGTTTTTATATCATCTTTTCTATAAATACTGGTTTAAGAATTTCAGATGTATTAAGGAGGGTGATTACAATAAATGATGCTATTAGAAAAGCATACTCAAAACTTGTTTTGAGGTTGGTCGAACAAAACATAAGGTTCAAAAATGATGAATTTATATTCATCAGATAAAAAGGTTCAGTATATAAAACTCAATCTATTAATGAAATATTAAAAACCATTTCTAGTTCAAAATTTTTACAGATTTCATCACACTCATTAAGAAAATCATTTGCTCGTAGAGTATATCAAAATTTAGATGAAAGTGAAAATGCCTTGGTTTTTTTATCAGATATATTTTCTCATAGTAGCGTGGCGATTACAAGGAGATATTTAGGAATTATACAAGAAACAATCAGTAATGTATATTACAATACAAGGAAAATCAAATCCGAGAACTTTTCCTAAATAGAAAAACCATTGAACTATTTGTCAATTTTTTTATTAATCCATAGAAGATTATTTTTAATGTCACTCATCATTGTCATAATGGTTTTTATATTTATTGCTTTATCGGTTTTGTTTAAGCTAGAAGTATTAGACATAACATTATTAACTTCATTAATAAAACCCGAAGTAGTTTTAATAACTTTTTTAATATTTATATCAAGATTATTTAATTTTAAAGCATCTTTTAATGCCTCATTTTGAAACCTTGTTGTTACGAATACTCCTTTTTTATCAATATAGTCTATTAAAATCTTGTTTTCCAGGCCATTAATTCTTTCTAAATTAGAAGATATTTCTGCTTTAAGATTAATAATTATCATTTGTTGGTTTTCCTCTTTAATTTGCTTTGCTATCATTTTTGTATGTTGATTAGCCACTACATTAACTCCAACACCTACTATAACAACAATTAACATTGCGTATCCAAGACATGTTAGTCTCTTAAAGCCCATTTTATTTTTATTATATGTATTACCAAACAAAGCAATTACCGCTCCTATTCCAATTACGATAATACCCACTATGTCCAAATTATTATATAGAATATTCATTTTGAATATATTATACGATTTCATCAAATAATACAAGTGTACAGATTGTATCAGTTAGACAAAATTACAAAAAATAATCAGCTCTGACAATATTATATTATTAAAGTTAGAAAAAAATATTTAAAATAAAAACCATTATTTTGATAGTGGATTTTCTTTTTAAGTTTCTCAAATTTAAATCATATCACAAATTCAAATTGATTTAAAAGAACTGAAAGATCATTTTTCAGTTCTGAAAACAGAAACGAAATCATCTATTAAAAACGATAAAAATTCTTTATCAGTAAGACAAAGATTTTTTCAAAAAGATGATGATAAAGTTTTAATTAGAAAGTACAAAAACAAGAACTATGAAGATTTTAAAACCGAAATTTATAATATCTTATCAGAAAGACTTATAAAGAAAAGAAATCTTTTAAATAGTACAAAATTTAATCAGATGAATGAAAAAATTATCAGATTAGAAAAATTCTTTGAAGAACTTAAAAAAGTTTAAAATGAAAATCAGAAAAAAAGATGAGTGTAAATACTTGTCTTTTTTTTCTTAGAAATTAGATGAGATTATTAGACTATTAAAAAGCACATTCAGAAATACTGGGTGTGCTTTTTTACTTTATAATTAGTCTAACAATATTTTAAATAGGTACATAAACAAAACTAAGAATAATCAGATGATGGCTTAATCTCTTTTGTAGATATAAGTGCATATATTTTTCAAGATGCTATATAAATGACCAGCACTAAAAACAATTTATACGATAGAATAATCAGTATTAAATTACTAATAAACTAAATTATGAATTATGTCCCTAGAAAAATACAAAAGCATAAAAACTATTATAACAGCACTGATGTTAATTATAGTAAATGTTTTTTTTGCTTTTCGTTTATGAAAAAAAATTCCTAACGCCAATATAATTAAAAATCCAAAAATTCCTTTAATGCCATCTTTAAGCATGTTTTTTTTTGTAATCTTATTAGCTTCATTAATTAGAAAAGCAAGTTCATCTGCGTCTCCTTGTTTAGCAATACCCTTTTGTTCAAGACGCTTTGTTCCTTCTAATATTACTTCATCTTTTTGGAGACCATCTCTATAGAATTTCCAATTATCTAATAAAAAATATCCATAATATCCTGCATAAATAATTGCAAGGACTATAAATGTTATCAAAGTCCTACTTAAGATACGATTACTTTCATTTTTACTTTCCATATAATAATTTTTAGCTAATTTACTAATAATTTTATTCAAATCTTAATCATTTAAACACTAATTTACAATTTATAAACATTTTAATGCCAGATAAATTTCTCTGTCCATACCCAACCCTGTATAATCACCAATATATTAATCTACTCTCGCCATTATATAATTTAGATTATTAAATAAAGTAAAAATAAGTTAATCTTCAATAATATCATTATTGAAGATTATTTTTTATTCACCAGTTTATAAATATCCCAACTGGTATCATATTTAATCTAAAATCTAAATTCTAAAATTTAAATTATCAATTAAAATCAGCTATTTAATCTGTGAAAGGTTGCCAAAGAACTATGCACCCCAATTTTCCCTGTCCAGACTACGGTAGTGAATGGCTTCGGCAAGATGTTCTGTTTTAATATCAGGACTGTTTGCAAAGTCGGCAATTGTGCGCGAAACTTTAAGTATTCTGTCGTAAGCACGTGCTGAAAGGCTTAATTTTTCCATTGCATTTTTTAGCAAAGTATTGCCTTCTTCATTTATTTTACATATTGACCTTAATTGTTTACTCGTCATTTGAGCGTTACAATGAATATTTTCATCATCTTTATATCTTTCTTCCTGAATTTTTCTGGCAGCAACTACCCGTTCTCTTATAACTTGGCTTTTTTCTCCTGTGCTGGCATCGGTTAACTCTTTAAAAGGAACAGGTACTACTTCAACATGAATATCTATACGGTCGAGCAAAGGACCGGAAATTTTATTAAGGTATTTCTGTACGATTCCCGGTCCGCATACACATTCGTGATCAGGATGGTTGTAATATCCGCAAGGACAAGGATTCATAGCAGCAATCAACATAAAACTTGCCGGATATTCAATAGAAATTCTTGCCCTTGAAATTGTTACAGCTCTGTCTTCCATAGGTTGTCGCATTACTTCAAGAACAGTTCGTTTAAATTCGGGTAATTCATCTAAAAACAGCACACCGTTTTGAGCCAGTGATATTTCGCCCGGCTGAGGAAAAGATCCGCCTCCAACAAGACCTGCGTCACTTATAGTATGATGTGGAGAGCGAAAAGGACGGACAGAAACCAAAGATGCATTTCTGCCCATTTTGCCTGCAACTGAATGAATTTTTGTTGTTTCCAGTGCTTCATGCAAATTCAAAGGTGGCAGGATAGACGGCATACGTTTTGCCAGCATGGTTTTCCCTGAGCCAGGCGGACCTATCAATATTACATTATGCCCACCGGCAGCAGCAATTTCCAGTGATCTTTTTATGTTTTCCTGTCCTTTTACATCTGAGAAATCAAACTCATAATTATTTAACCGCGAGTAAAATTCATTCCTGGTATTGATTATCGTTGGTTCAAGTGTAATTTCTTCATTAAAATAATCAATGACTTGTTTAATGTTTTCAACCCCATATACTTCAATATCATTGACAATAGCTGCTTCTTTTGCATTTTCCTTTGGCAGGATAATTCCTTTAAACCCCCCTTGTCTTACTTCAATAGCAATTGGCAGTGCACCTTTTATGGATTGTAATCCGCCATCTAATGAAAGCTCGCCCATAATAACATAATTACCAACTTTCTCTGACTTAATTTGCCCGGAAGCTGCAAGAATACCAACTGCAATTGTAAGGTCATAAGCAGAGCCTTCTTTACGGATATCGGCAGGAGCCATGTTTATTACGATCTTTTTACCGGGGATTTTATAACCGTTATTTCCCAATGCAGCTTCAATACGCTGATGGCTTTCTTTAACAGCACTATCAGGCAAACCTACCATAAAAAACTGGATACCCTTATCAATATTCACTTCAACAGTTATGATTATAGCATTAACTCCGATTATGGCACTACCATAAGTTTTTATCAGCATTTTTATGTTTTATGTTAATTTTAAGTTACTGTTCATCCTCATGTAAAATTGAATAACGAACATTTGAACAACGAATTAAGAAGTGTGTTTTGATTTTGATGCT
>CAZREZ010000182.1:0-6264 GCA_964599115.1 uncultured Bacteroidales bacterium | reverse complement strand
TTTTTAATTTTTAGTAAATTTGTATTTCAGTAATTCTCTGAATTAAAATTTATTTATCATGTATAAATTTTGTTTTATAAAAATTATCAATAATTTAAAAATGCTTTGTTTATTAAGCTTATTTCTCTTTACTATGTGTAATGCTCAAAATACTTCACAAACCGGTTTTGCCGAAAAACGCAAAACAATGGTTCGTAATCAGATTCAATGGCGTGGAATAAACAACCCTCAGGTCCTGAAAGCAATGCTAAAAGTTCCAAGGCATAAGTTTGTTCCTGATATGTATATTGAATATGCTTATGAAGATACTCCACTACCTATCGGAGACGGACAAACAATATCACAGCCATACATTGTTGCTTTTATGACTGATGAATTGGAATTAAAACCAAGTGATAAAGTGCTGGAAATCGGCACAGGTTCTGGTTATCAGGCTGCTGTTTTGGCTGAAATATGCGATACGGTTTACACAATTGAGATTTTTGAATCGCTCGGTCTGAAAGCTAAAAAACTGCTGGATGAAACGGGATATAATAACATAAAAGTAAAAATTGGAGATGGTTATCAGGGTTGGAAAGAATACGGTCCGTTTGATGCGATAATTGTAACCTGTTCACCAAAAAAAATCCCCCAACCTTTAAAAGACCAGTTAGCAGAAGGCGGACGGATGATAATTCCCGTAGGTAAAAAATATACTCAGGAACTGGTTCTGCTCAGGAAAAAAAATGGTAAAATCAAACAACATTCAGTTCTTCCTGTTAGATTTGTGCCAATGATCAATGAATCCGGTGACGAATATTAGCAAAACTATAAATAATATGTTAAAGAAATACTTAAAAAATTTACAAGATACTTTTAATCGGGGTGACGCGCGAGAAGAAAGCTATTATAAACATCTTGAAAATTTATTTTTGAATTTTGCAGAAAATAAGAAAATAAAAGATGTTCATATAACTATCTTACCCAAAAAAACAGAAGCAGGAAACCCGGATTTCAGAGTTTGGGACGGCAAAAATCATATAACAGGTTACATTGAAGCTAAAGACCCTTCTGTGAAAAACCTTGACAGGATTGAAGACACTGAGCAATTAAAACGATACTGTTCTACATTTCCGAATGTAATTCTAACTAATTTTTATGAATTTAGATTGTATTGCAACGGCGAACTAATAGAAAAAACTTTTATTGGCAGACCTGTAATTGCTCATAAATTAAAAACTACACCACCGGTTGAAAATCAAACGGAATTTTTTCAATTGCTTGATAAGTTTTTCTCTTTTTCTTTACCGCATGTAAGAACAGCAAAAGCACTTGCTTTGGAATTAGCAAAAAGAACACGTTTTCTACGTGATGAAGTTATTAGCATAGAATTGGAAGATGAAGAAAAAAATGGAAAAAAAGTAATTCTCGGTTTTTATGAAGCATTTAAAAAATATTTAATTGGCACTTTAACTAAAAAACAATTTGCCGATTTATATTCGCAAACCATCACTTATGGGTTATTTGCTGCAAGAACAAGAGCAGTAAATGGATTTAATCGTGAACTTGCTTTTAAATATATTCCAAATACAATTGGAATTTTACGCGATGTATTCAAATTTATTTCTTTTGAAGAACCACCAAAATCTTTACAGGTAATTGTTGACGATATTGCAGAAATTTTGCATGTAACTGACGTAAAAAAAATATTGCAGGAGTATTTTAAAGAAGGTAAAGGCAAAGATCCAATAATTCATTTTTACGAAACTTTTCTTGCTGCTTATGATCCTGCGATACGTGAACGCAGAGGAGTTTATTATACTCCTGAACCTGTCGTAAGTTATATTGTGAGTTCAATAAATCAGATTTTAAAAACACACTTTGAGTTGGCTGATGGTTTGGCAAGCCCTGAAGTAACCTTGCTTGACCCGGCAGGTGGCACTTTGACATTTCCTGCCGAAGCATTAAAACTTGCTGTTAAAGAATATACTGAAAAATATGGCGAAGGCGGTAAAACTAATTTAATTAAAAATCAGATTTTGCCAAATTTTTATGCTTTTGAACTAATGATGGCTCCATATGCTATTGGTCATCTTAAAATGAGTTTTTTATTTGAAGAACTTGGTTATCGCTTGAATGATGATGAAAGATTTAATCTTTACCTGACAAATACTCTTGAAATTGAAGACCTTGAACAAATCCAGATTCCCGGACTTAGTTCACTTAGCGAAGAAAGTCATCTTGCAGGAAAAGTTAAAAAAGATAAAGCTGTTTTAGTTATTCTTGGAAATCCGCCTTATAGCGGGCATTCGGCTAATAAAAACGATTGGACTGAAAAACTTCTTAAACAAGATGTTGTTGATGGCATTCCCATTCAAAGTTATTACAAAATCGACGGGAAAACTCTTGGTGAAAAAAATCCTAAATGGCTCCAAGATGATTATGTAAAATTTTTACGTTTTGCACAATGGAAAATCAAAAAGGCAGGTTTCGGAATTGTTGGCATGATTACTAATCATAGCTATCTGGATAATCCTACTTTCAGGGGAATGCGACAAAGCCTAATGAAAACCTATAATGAAATTTATATACTTGATCTGCATGGAAACAGCTTGAAAAAGGAAACTACACCAGAAGGTGGAAAAGATGAAAACGTTTTTGCTATAAGGCAAGGAGTTGCAATTGTTTTATTTGTAAAATTAAAAGATAAAAAAGATTGCAAAATTTATCATGCTGATTTATTTGGTCTTCGTGAAGAAAAATATAATTGGTTGGATAAAAATAAATTTACTATAAAAAATTATAAAGAAATTACTCCTGAAACTCCTTATTATTTTTTAATTAAAAGAGATACTGAAAAAATAAAAAACTATCTTAAATGGAAAAAAATTAATGATATTTTTCCTGTAAATAGTGTTGGTATTGTTACGGCAAGAGATGGATTTGTTATTGGTTTTAATAAAAATGAAATCGTAAATAGAATTTTACAGTTTCGCAATTTATCTGTACCTGATGGTATTATAAGAGAAGCATATAAGTTAAAGGATACAGGAGTATGGAAATTAAGTAAAGCAAGAAATGATCTTTCAAAAGATTTGAATTGGAATAGCTATTATCAAAAATTTATTTATCGCCCATTTGATATTAGGGAAATTTATTATACTCCTACAATGATTGAAAGGAGCCGTTTGGAAGTTATGCAAAATATGCTTGAAGAAAATATTGGATTAACAATTGGCAGACAAGGGCAAGCGGTTGGTAGTGTTCACCCATGGAATTTAGCTTTTATTAGTGAAAACATTATTGATTTGAATTTATTTTACAGAGGGGGCGAACTTCTTTTCCCCCTTTATATCTATCCTGAAAAAAATCCGCAAAAGAAAAAATCAGACAAAATTCTAATGCTATTTGAACCTGAAGAAAAATATAAAACAAAACGAGCGAATATTCAAGGTGCTTTATTTGAAAAACTCAATAGCAAATACAATATACATTTAACACCTGAAGAAATTCTATATTACATTTATGGAATTTTATTCTGCAATGTCTATCGTGAAAAATATTCCGAATTTTTGAAAATTGATTTTCCTCGTATTCCTTTTACTACGGATTATGAATTATTCGGGAAAATTGCCGAATATGGTAAACAATTATCAGATTTACACCTGCTAAAAAGTGAAGTTTTGAATAAACCACTGGCTAAATATCAAGGCATAAGCGGAAACGACAGAATTGAAAAAATTATCTTTAACGAAAAAGAACAACGCATATATATCAATAACGAAAAGTATTTTGAAGGTATTACACCGGAAGTTTGGAATTATCACATTGGTGGATATCAGGTACTACGAAAATACTTAAAAGACCGTATAACCAGAATAATGGACAATCCGAGACATTATTGCAAAATTGTAACAGCCATTTCCAAAACTATTGAAATCCAAAAACAAATAGATGAAATATATGACAAAGTTGAAGATGAACTAATCGAATAATAAATATTTTTTATTTACTGCTATTTTTACGTGCAGCACTTATCACATTTGAAAAGCAAATTGCAAAGGACCGATATGCCAGATGTGACTATTTTGAAAACACAGTAAATAAATCTTACTTGTTGTCGCTTATTAATTTTTCAAAATACATAGCAAACGAGCGGTAAAGAAAGTGTGTCCATTTGCCAAAAGGAACTATTATCAATGCCCATTGTACAAGAACAATTAAATGAAATAAATATACCCAGATATTGTTTTCAAGTAAACTAGTATCTATAAAAATACGTACAATAAAAGCAGTAAATCCTAATAAAAACAGCCAAATAACAAAAAACCAATCAGATGGTTGTGAAAATTTACTTATTTCTTTTTTCTTTTTCATACGGCTTAATACAAAATCAAATGTAACAATAAATATTATACCGCTTTCCACATACCCAAGCACAATAATAAATAAATTTTCTGTACCAAACCAATCAAGGACAATTGTAGTAAAAAGTAAGGCTAAATATCCACCTACAAGTATAAAGTGTTCAAACCAACGAAACTGGTTATCATCACATCCCAGGGTTCTTTTTTGTGTAAACATGTGGACAATTAAATCCCATATTCCCTTGAAATAGGATACAAAAGACACTTTTACTTTGGGCTTTAGTATTACAAACCACCACATACGAATAATATTTGGGACAAGAATTAAGGAGAAAACAGCACCTATAGCAAGCATTTCAAATAAATGTCCAAAGTGCATTATATTTTCCAGATTAAATTTTTCATATACACTAAAAACAATTACAGCTATAGCAGTAAGAACAAAAGCAATTATAGTTAATGGTAGAAATTTATATAATAAGCCTGATAAACCTGTCCAATCATATTTAGCTATAAGCCATCTACGTAAGGTCATCATAAGTTCACCAGGATTTGCTTGTTGAGGACAAGTTTCGCTACATTCACCGCAATAATAACAAAGCCATGGTTTAAGTGAAGATTTTATGTCACTATCCAACCCTAGAATACTATATCGTACCATTTCTCTCGGAAAAGAATTTTCTTCTGTTGATAAAGAACAAACTGCTGTACAAGTGCCGCAATTATAGCAAGCATTAAAATCAAATGCACCGTATTCTTTTAATTCTGTTGCAAAATCAGGATTTATTTGTGCCATCTTATTTCTTATTCTTTAATTTGTAATAATAATATTCGTCATCATCATCCAATTCATCTGCTTCAATAAAACCATACTTTATCAATGTCATTAGATTATATGTAATAACATCAATATCCGATTGGATTTCTTTTGCTATTTCAGGAATAGTTTTCTGACCTGTTTCGAGGGATTTTAATATTTCTTTCTTCAGTTTATTAAACGCTTTAATATTGTTCCTGACTCTTTCTGAAACTTTGCGTTTTTCTTTTATAACATCAATAGTTTTCTTCATCATTATTTATGATTTTACGATTTTCTCAAACAATGTATCAATCTATCAAAGCATTTATCATACTTTCAATCTCAACATCCGTATATCCTATCAACTGAATTGAATTCGAAGGACATACAGGCAGGCATATACCACATCCTTTACAGTTTGCTTCATTCACAACTGCAACTGTTTTACCATCATACTCTTTTTTAATAATTGCACCGTAAGGACAAACGGCAGTGCATTTATCACACCAATTACATAATGATTTATCAATTTGTGCAAGTGTTGGTTCTAATTCTATTTCACCCTTACTTATCAAAGAATTAACTTTTGCACCGGCAGATAATGCTGATTTAACAGATTCGGTGATATTTAAAGGAGCCTGACATGCTCCGGCAATAAGCACTCCGTCAATTACTGTTTCAACAGGCCGTAGTTTGGGATGAATTTCATTATAAAATTTATCTCTTCCTATCGGTACTTTTAAAATATTATTAATCGAATTGTTTTTCCGTGGTACCATACCTGTAACTAACACAATAAGGTCGGCTATGACTTCTAATTCCTTATCCGCCGTTAAAATGTCTTTAATTTTTACGATACTATGTCCTTTTTCCTTATATACTTCCGTAGGTGAATCTTCAAAAGATTGTAAAAATATATCACCTTGTTTGGATGCTTTATTGTATAAAATTTCTTGTTTCCCGTAAGTTCTTATTCCCCTGGTAAAATGGAAGTTGTTAATTCCTTTATATTTTTCTTTTACCATTATTGCTGTATGAATTGCAGATGTGCAACAATATCGCGAACAATATTTATTTTCACCATCCACCTGGCGACTGCCTAGACAATAGATATAAGCA
>CAZREZ010000181.1:0-6314 GCA_964599115.1 uncultured Bacteroidales bacterium | reverse complement strand
CACCAAATAGATATTAATAATGAAATATTTAGAGAAATTTAAACATAAGTGGAAAATGGTGGTTCAAGATGTTATTGATGAATATGGTGAGGAAATAGCTGCAGAATATTTAAATGTTTTGTTTATTGATCAATATATTGAAATTGAAAAAGGTTTTAATGTGTATAATTCAATGAAAACTTTTTGTGGTATAGTAGAAAAAATATTTTATATTAAACATTTATTTGATTGATGCAAAATTGTAATAAATAAAAGGGATAAAAAAACGATTTGTTTTGAACCGTAGAAAAAATGTAGTGAATTGCAGGATAGATGTAATGAACTTGGCTGAAATTCAAAAAAATTATTAATTTAATGCTATTAATTTGTAACTTGTAATTAATCTGCGTTAATAAGCGTCTTGCAAATTATTTACGTATTTAAGATTCTAAGGAGTAAAATATTGGGAATTAATCATAACGGAATGTTGCTTTTGCAGAACTATCCCAATCCCTTCAATTCATATACAACCAATTGTTATCAATTATTGTCTATTCCAATGTAAAGAAGCTGTTATTTTTTAAAACAGGAAAAGAATATTAAATAATACTTATCAATAAACTCAAACAATTTTTAAATTAAAGCACCAAATAACAAAAAATAAATAACAAATAAATTTTCCCAAATGGATGCCTTTGGTAGAAATATCAATGATCAAACCTGCCTGCCGTACCAAAGGTGCTTTGGGCAGGCGGGTGTTCAAAACAGATTTGAATATTGAGATTTTGGTAATTGAGATTTATTTGTATTTTGGTGCTTGTAATTTATTATTTTTTTATTATTTTTACTCTTATAATCTTATAAATAAATTGTATTATGAAAAAATCAATTCTTTTACCAGCCCTTCTTTTTCTTTTCCAAATTCATGTTTTTTCGACAATTATAATAGTTGATCAAAGTGGAGGCGGGAATTACACATCCATACAGGAAGGAATAAACAATGCTAACAACGGGGATACTGTATTAGTTTATCCGGGAACTTATTATGAAAATATTAATTTTAACGGGAAAAATATTACTGTAGCATCCCTGCTTTTAACAACACAGGATACGATTTATATTTCTCAGACAATCATAAATGGAAATCAAAACGGGAGTGTTGTAAAATTTGTTTCCGGAGAAGGATTAAATTCAATCATCAAAGGATTTACAATTACTAATGGTTTTGCAAGCTATATTGATCCAATACCAGCAGGAGGTGGTATAAAATGTATAAATTCCTCTCCAACAATTGCAAAAAATATTATCAAAGAAAACGCTTGTGATTGGTATATTGATGGCGGAGGAATTTATTGTAAAAATTCCAATTCTCACATTTTAAATAACATAATAAGTGATAACGAGGGTGCTTATAATGGTGCGGGAATATGCATCTGTGATAGTTCGGAAGTATTAATCAAAGGAAATGTTATTTTTAATAATATAACAGGGAGCGGATATGGAATTGCAAAAGGTGGTGGTATTTTTTGCGGTGGAAATATGTGTTATGCGGTAATTGAACAAAACACCATTTGCAATAATACTGTTGATTTTGGAGATGGAGGAGGAATTTGTAGTAATAATGCTTCTGTAGTTAATACAATTCTATGGAACAACTATCCGGACGAAATCTATGGACAGATTACCATAACCTATTCTGATGTTCAAGGTGGCTGGACAGGTACAGGAAATATTGATGCAGACCCCTTATTTGCCGATACTGCAAATGGAGACTTTCGTTTAACCTGGGCTAATTTCCCGGTGCCCGATGATACAAAATCTCCTTGTATAGATGCAGGTGATCCTGCTTCGCCACTTGACCCTGACAGCACAATTGCAGATATGGGAGCATTTTATTTTGATCAGGTAGTAACTTCAATTGACCCCCCGGTTGTACAAGCTAATTATAACCTAATTCAGAATTATCCCAATCCATTCAACCACCAAACAACTATCGGTTATCAATTATCTGTTCCAGGTAAAGTGGTTTTGAAAATTATTGATATGATTGGTCAGGATGTAAGAACTTTGGTTAATGAAAAACAATCAGCAGGTAATCATACAGTAATTTGGGATGCAAAGAATGAATCAGGTGAAAGCGTGGATCCGGGTGTTTATTTTTATCAGTTAAAATTTAATAATGCTTATTCCAAAACAAAGAAAATGCTAAAGTATAATTATTGAAATTCCTTCGCAGGTGGCTTTAATATAAAATTGATTTAAAATTCGGCTAATTCCGGCTAATTAAATAACTTTGCATGAGAGATATAATGTGTTGTACAAGATGAAAAACTCAAATGTTCAATTATCAAGGTCTCTTTTTTGGGATGTTGATTATGATAAAATTGATATGAAAAAAAACGCTTCCTTTATCATTGAAAGGATAGTGAGTATGGGGAAGTGGGAAGAATTCAAGTCTATACTTGCGTTTTATGGAAAATCAAAAATTGCAGAAACAGTAATACAGCTCAGATACCTTGATAACAGAACGCTATCTTTTTGTAGCTTGTATTTTAATATCCCTTTAGATAAATTCAGATGTTACAATATGAAGCAATTGAACCTGCCACATTGGAACTATTAAAAAAGTTAATGTTGCAGCCCTTTTTAAACAAGTTTTGCCTGGTTGGAGGTGCTGCAATAGCTTTACAACTTGGCCATCGTATATCAGTTGATCTGGATATGTTTACACTTGAAGATTTTGATTCTGACAAATTGCTCATCAGACTAAGGAATCATTTCAAATATATTGAACCAAAGGTTAAAACAACTAATACACTTATCCTGACGCTTGAGAATATTAAGACGGATTTTATTAAGTTTCATCACCCTTTTAGCTATCCTTTTGTAGTTTATGATAATATCCGGCTTCTTAACTTAAAGGATATTGCACCGATGAAACTGGATGCAATTACCGGTAGGGGAAAGAAAAAAGACTTCTACGACTTATATTTTCTACTTCAACAATGTACATTGCCCGGGATGTTGAAATTGTACCGTGAAAAATATCATCATGCTACAATATTCCATGTTATTAAAAGTTTGACATGGTTTGCTGATGCGGAAAAAGACCCGGAACCGATGGTTCTTGATAAAAAGGTTAATTGGAATATTGTGAAATATACAATAGTTTCAGCAGTGAATAAATTGTAAAAATTATTGAATAACAACCTTTTTTGTGATTGAAGTAGAATTATTTCTGAATCTCACTAAATAAATTCCCGGTGGTAATAACTCATCAACAAGTATTGTTTTGGAGTTAGTTATTTTTCTTTCTGAAATAATTTTACCTTCAATAGTATAAATGGAAAGTGTTCCGTATTCCTGAAACTTTTGGAATTCAACCCTGAATTGCTGTTTTGTAGGATTGGGATAAATTATTAATTGAGGCGTTTCTGTTACCCTATTTTCCTGTATATTCATGGATTGCATATCCAATGTTGTTATATAATAAAAATTTTGCCCTTGTTCCCCTAAGGTGATATTTTCAAATTCCATAGGGATTCCTGTTGAACTGCCTGCTATAAGAATTTGATCATTAATTTGTTTAACAGTAGCTTTTGGGGAATGATCAACCAATTGATAAATATCAGTAAAAACACCTTCATCATTATAAAAGCAAAACGCAAGGTCTGCTCTGCCTAAATTTCCTATATTATAAAAATTGTAGTTCCTGAAAGGTGTCTTATTATCCATGTGCGCAAGACATAATTGATAATCTTCATATTTAGTAATTTGAAAGGGTTTGGTTTCACCGGGTTTAGAACCTATTAGTATTAAATTTTCCATATTGCCATAATTATCCAATTCAGCATAAAAACCCTGTTGCCTAAATGATAAATTTGTAATAGTGTCATTTCCGTAAATTAAATAATTAGGAAACCAACCTGAAATACATATTAATTCATCTTCTTCTATAACCATATCGGCTATTTCTAAAAAATAACTTTTGCCTTTAACAACTTCTGGACGTATCCAGTTAAATCCACCATAGTTATCCATATTCAAAAGAAAGTAAGTAATATTTTCATGTGCTTCATAAACAGAATCATTTATTTCAATATCATAATGATAACTATCTCCTATAATCAATCCGGTATTTTTTGAAAATGAAATATGTGGTGAAGTGTACAATAATGATTCATAGGAGGAATTTTTTGCAATAGAAATAATTTCCTGTAAATTGTTGCTAATATCTTTATTAATCAGGTAAATTCCTGAATAGTCTGTTGATAATGTATCATTATTAAGACTGACATTGATTCGGTATTTGCCAATAATAAAAAATTTGTTTTTCTGATTATGAGTAATATTAAAACTATACAAAGGGGAGTATGAACTTGTTAGAATTTCAATACTTTTTATGAGTCCGTTCTTATTTAGATGAGAAAGAAATAAATGAAAATTATTTTCCGGAAGGTTGATAACCGTATCGGCAAAATATAAATTTCCTTGAAAATTGCCGCATACCATAGATTGCCCGTCTGGTAAAACAGATATTTTTGGAAATATTTCTTCATCACAGGAAGAACCTGCTGATGTGATCCATTCAATTTGTAAATCCTGATTTAGTTTGCAAATAAAGATATTTGACTGATATTGTGCTTGTAAATTTATATCATTCACAACTAAACTATCAGAATAATATCCTGTAAGATAAATATTACCAATTGAATCCGTATCCATGCTTATATCAGTTACTTCTCCGGAATAAAAAATATTATAGTTGTTTGCAATGGGTCTTCTGGGTATTATAGGTGCTGTAGGTCCCGGACCATCCTTTGACCGTAATACACATCCATTGTAACCTTGGGCTAAAAAAGTAGTTTGCTCATCAATACATTCAAGTTTAACTCTCTGGTCTTCTTTATATATTATATCTGTAAGGCTCCATGTATAACCTCCATCATCTGTATAAAATATTTTATAATTTGGTATATAATCATCGGACTTCGCTATAATAAAACCATTTGTAATATTATTAAAGTCAATCTGAATTAATTTGTTTTGATCAATAAAAATAGAATCTGTGAAAGTGTTGAATGTATCATAGGAATGTAAAATATAACCGTCATTAAAAATTGCGATACCATGTGATTCCTGATCAAAAAATAGATCATTTAATCCATATAACTCATTAAACAACTCCCATGTTTCACCTTTGTCTGTTGTTTTTAATATACCTTTGTTATATGCAGCAGCACCATAAGCAGTTGTGTCATCTGTTTTTATTATTCTTAAAAAATAATTATCAGAATTTGTCCAGTTTAATCCACCATCGTATGTCCATTTATAATCAATATGACCTGTAAACTCATCAAAAAAGAAAATATAATTTACATCTGTCCAGCCATAAGAATTATTGCCGGGTCTGAACCAGCTTTGACCACCATCAATGGTTTTATAGACACAACAATCATGAGCGCCAATATAACCAATATCTTTATTTATAAAAAATATACGGCGAAGCCATCCCTCCTCTGTATATGCATGCCAGTTTTGTCCGCCATCAACTGTCTTTAAAATATATGTGGCCTCATATTGATTTGCAGTAATAAATCCTTCATCCCTGTCAAAAAAGAAAAAATCATTAACGCGCATTTCCGGGTTATAGAAAATAGTATCCCATTGTGCAAAACAAAAATTTGATAATGCGAGTAAGAGAAATAAATAAAAAGTTTTCATTATTCTGATTTAATTATACGTTTGACTAAAGTACTTTTATCATAAATAATTCTTAAAAAATAAATTCCATTGGTTAATCCTCTTAAATCCATTTTGTGATTAATACTTACATTAATTTTATATGACTTTAGCGGCTGACCTTTGATGTTATATAAAATGAGTTCATATTCTGTGAATTCAGGCAGATTAATCTGAATAAATTTATTTGCAGGATTTGGTGATATAATAAAAGTTTCCTTTGATAATTCATCAGTATTTAAATTATAATTAAACCGTTTTGTGGTGGAGCTGTGGCAAGGATAATAAATACTTAGTGTAGTAAAATAATTTCCGTTGGTAAAATAACTGTAAAATGGATTTAAGCTGTCTACTAACCATAATCCATCTCCCATAATCCACCGCCATCTCCATCCTTCGGGTATTGTATCCTGGTAGTATTGAATGCCGTCATTTATTAGTTCATACGTAAAATTCGAATTTAAAGTATCCCGGACAATAACCGGAACAATCAGACTATCGTTGCAGGAAGTTAAAATTAAATTATAGGTTCCGGGTTCTTCTCCGTAAATGGTAAATGGAGTATTTCCTTCATGAATAGTATCTTCATCTAC
>CAZREZ010000180.1:0-6321 GCA_964599115.1 uncultured Bacteroidales bacterium | reverse complement strand
TAAACGCCTGATAACTAATTATATATATTGATATATAAAGCTTGGTGTTTTGTATATTTGGTTTAACAGGCATAAATATTTCAATTATTTTGTTATCATAAAATGTCATCAGTGGTTCAGGGTATTATCATAAAGCCAGTTTGTAACACTATATTCAGCATCATACAAATAAAAGTCCATTTCATGTATTCCTTGTCCATTTTAAGATTGTAAATATACAAAATGATTTGTTAAAAGTCAAGTAAATAGTTATAGTTTTTTAATAAAGATTTTTTCAATTTTTATTAACATTTTTAATTATAGATGATAAAAAAAATTACTTTTGAGAAAAATATTTTTTATGCCTGAATACAATAATTTAAAAAAGATAGCTTCGCAAGTCCGGAGGGATATTATAAGAATGGTAAATGGTGCAAGTTCGGGGCATCCGGGTGGCTCATTAGGGTGTGCTGATTTTTTGGTAGCACTTTATTTTAATATTCTAAAACATAATCCTGAAAATTTTAATATTGATGGAGTTAATGAGGATATTTTTATTCTTTCAAATGGTCATATTTCACCTGCATTATATAGCGTTTTAGCAAGATCGGAATATTTTGATATTTCGGAATTAGGTTCATTCAGAAAAATAAATACACGTTTGCAGGGTCATCCTTCAACACAGGAACATTTGCCAGGAATAAGGGTAGCTTCAGGTTCATTAGGTCAGGGGCTTTCGGTTGCAATCGGAGCTGCATTATCTAAAAAATTAAATAATGATGAAAACCTGGTTTATTGCCTGATGGGAGATGGTGAATTAGATGAAGGACAAATTTGGGAAGCAGCAATGTATGCTGCTGCAAAAAAGGTTGATAATTTAATTGCCACAGTGGATTATAACCGCAAACAAATTGACGGACCAACTGATGAAGTTTTATTTTTAGGTGATATTAAAGCTAAATGGGAGGCATTTGATTGGATGGTTTTGGAAATGGACGGGCATAATATTCCTGAAATAATTGAAACTTTAAATTTTGCAAAAGAAAATACAGGTTTTAAAAAACCAATAGTAATAATTATGAAAACCGAAATGGGCTATGGTGTTGACTTTATGATGGGAACACATAAATGGCATGGTGTAGCTCCTAATGATGAGCAAGTAAAAATTGCATTAGAACAATTACAGGAAACTGTTGGGGATTATTAATAAATTTACTAAAATAAACCTCGTAAGTTTTTTTGGACTGAGCTCATGAATACTAATCATAAGAATTTATGTAAGCGTTCACCGAACACTGAAATTGGAAATTAGAAATTAGAAAAAAATGAAAAGAGTTTACGAATTAATTGAAAAACTTGGTCCAAAGTTGAATGCGTTTATCAACAGCACAAAAATATGATAACATAAATTTCCAATTTCTAATTTCAAACTGTGAACGGTTACGAGTTTATATAAAACAAATTTATTATATTTACATTTTTAAATAAATATTGAAAAAAAATTCAGTAAAATATAGTCTAATCGGGCTTTTTTTATTATTAGCTGTTTTTTCTTTTTCTCAAAATATAAATGAAAAAAAGCCAAATCCTCTTACAAGAATTTTATTTGTTTTTGATGGTTCCCAAAGTATGTATGGCATCTGGCAAAGTGATATAAAAATAAATATTGCCCGCAAACTTCTTTCAAATTTATTGGATAGCTTAAGTAAAGTTGATAATCTTGAACTTGCCTTAAGAGTATATGGGCATCAGAATATTTATCCGCCGCAGGTTTGTACAGATACAAAACTTGAGGTACCGTTCGGGAAAAATAACTCAAACCAGATTAAATACAGGTTAAGCTTAATTACTCCAAAAGGTACAACACCGATTGCTTATGCATTAGAACAGGCAGGTAATGATTTTACACCATGTGATAATTGCAGGAATATTATTGTATTGATAACTGACGGAATTGAAGAATGTGGCGGTGATCCATGTGCTGTTTCCGAAGAATTACAAAAGGATGGACTTATATTAAAACCATTTATTATTGGTATTGGCAGGGACTTTAGTGATGTTTTCAACTGTGTTGGAAATTATTTTGACGCATCAAGCGAAAAACAATTCAGTAAATCTTTGGATATTATAATTAATAGGGCGCTTAATTCAACTACAACCCAGGTTAACCTTCTTGATGAGTATGGGAAACCAACCGAAACAAATGTTAATATGACTTTTTATGATAATTTCTCAGGTCTTATAAAATATAATTTTATTCATACATTAAATAATAAAGGTCTTCCTGATACTCTGATGATTGATCCATTACTGACTTATGATGTTGTGGTTCATACAATCCCGACGGTTAAAGCCGATAGCGTTAAACTAACAAGTGGAAAACATACAATAATTCCTGTAAATGCTGCACAAGGTTACCTGAGCTTGAAAATTGGCAGTCATTCAAATATAGTGAAGGATTTGCAATGCATTATAAGAAAAGCCGGAGAAGCTGAAACAATTAATGTTCAAAGCTTTGGACATAAAGAAAAGTATCTGACAGGACTTTATGATATTGAAGTTTTATGTTTGCCAAGAATATATATTGACAGTGTAACTATAAAGCAAAGTAATACAACTACAATTGAAATTCCAATGCCGGGAATTGCTGTAATAAAAAAAACAACCCATGGGTATGGAAGTATTTATCTTGAAAATAATAATAAACTTGAATGGATTTACAATTTCAGGGATAATAACCCATATCAGGAAACATTGATTTTACAACCGGGAATATACAGAGTGGTTTTTAGATCAAGATATTCCGATAAATCGTTTTATACTATTGAAAAATCATTCAGTATTCAATCAGGACAATCAATTAACATTAAACTATTTTAATAATTGAAAACAGATTTTGATATAATAATGAAAAGATACACCTACACTGATCTGAAAGATACCAGATCGGGTTTTGGTGAAGCCTTGCTTGAATTAGGCGAGAAAAATCCTGACATTGTTGCTCTTAACGCCGATTTAACAGGATCGCTTAAAATGAATTATTTTGCTGAGAGATTTCCGGAAAGATTTTTTCAGGTGGGAATTGCTGAAGCAAATATGATGGGCATAGCAGCAGGTTTAACAATCGGAGGGAAAATTCCTTTTACCGGAACTTTTGCAAATTTTTCCACTGCCAGGGTTTTTGACCAGATTCGTCAGTCAATTGCTTATTCTAATAAGAATGTAAAAATTTGTGCCTCGCATTCAGGACTTACTTTAGGTGAGGATGGAGCTACTCATCAATCATTGGAAGATATTGGCCTGATGAAGATGTTGCCTAATATGACTGTGATAAATACATGTGATTTTAACCAAACAAAAGCTGCAACCTTTGCAATTGCCGACCATACAGGACCGGTTTACCTCAGGTTTGGTCGGCCTAAAGTTCCGAATTTTACACATCCTGACCAAAAATTTGAAATCGGAAAAGGCGTGATATTAACCCAAGGAGAGGATGTTACAATTTTTGCAACAGGTCATTTGGTTTGGAAAGCATTGGAAGCCGGGAAAATTTTAGCTAAAAAAGGTATCCGGGCGGAAATTATTGATATTCACACTATAAAGCCTTTAGACGATATAACTATTTTAAAATCCGTTGCTAAAACAAAATGCGTTGTTACTGCCGAAGAGCACCAGATGAATGGTGGACTGGGTGATAGTATTGCTCAATTGTTAGTGCGAAAATTTCCCGCTCCTGTGGAAATGATAGCTGTAAAAGATGAGTTTGGTGAAAGCGGCAAACCTGAAGAACTTTTAGTAAAATACGGATTAGATACTCCAAACATTGTTGAAGCCGTTAAAAAAGTGCTGTCAAGAAAATAATAAGCTTGAATTAAGAAGTTTTTTCATAGCTGCATTATTCATAAAATCTCTCGCAATTCCGAAAACTTTCGGAAGCTAAGCCGCAAAGAATAAGTAAATTAGTAATAAGTGTTTAAAATATTCAATTTCATTATATTATAAGAATTGCAGGCATTAAATTGTTTTAATTCAAATCTTTGCACCTCTGCGTCTTTGCGTGATGAATTATTTAGGCTAAATCTTTATATACTTTAAAATTAAAATATTACCTGTTTAAATGCGAATATTTTTAATCGGATATATGTGTAGCGGGAAATCCACAGTTGGAAAACGTTTGGCAAAACGATTGAATTATGATTTTATTGATTTAGATGATTTTTTTGAAGAAAATTTCCATATTAGTATTGAAGCTTTTTTTGAAAAATATGATGAAGATGCCTTTCGAAAACTGGAAAATAAATTATTGAATGATCTGCTGAAGTTTGATAATGTTGTGATATCAACAGGTGGCGGTACACCTTGTTTTTGTGATAATATGGAAATTATTAAAAAAAACGGTTTTTCCATTTATCTTAAAATGCATAAAAAATCTCTGGAAATGCGTATATTAAATTCAAAAAAATCACGCCCTGTTTTAAAATATGTCAAGAAAGAAAATCTTAACAAATTTATTAAAAAACAAATAAAAGAAAGGGAAGAATATTATCTGAAAGCTACATATATTATTAAGGGTGAGTCTGTTGATTATGATGAGATTGAAGGTATGTTAGCTGAAGGAAAAGATAAGTAGCAGTAGCAGTAGTAGTGGCAGTAGCAGTATTATTATAGGACTAAGATTTTAGTGTTGTTCCATGAAGTCAGACAAATTTTGAAATAAAGCACCAAATAACAAATCTCAAATAACAAATAAATTCCAAATATCAATGATCAAATGTTCAAAACAGTTTTGAATATTGAGATTTCAGTCATTGAGATTTATTTGTATTTTGGTACTTATAATTTGTTATTTTAAAAAAGATATAAATGCTTACTTTGTAAGCAGATACTAATTAGTCCTTTTTTTAAGTAACATTACATTTTCAACATGGTGAGTATGAGGGAACATATCCACAGGCTGAATTTTTTCAACAAAATAGTTATTGTCCATTAAAGCAATATCACGTGCTTGTGTAGCCGGATTACAGCTTATATACACTATTTTTTCGGGAGAGATCTTTATAAGCTGTTTAATAACTTTCTCATGCATGCCTGTTCTGGGAGGATCGGTAATTATAATATCGGGTATACCATTTGAAATTATGAAATTTTCGTTCAGGATCTTTATAATATCACCTGCAAAAAATTCAGTATTGTAAATTTTATTGTTTTTTGAATTTTCCTTAGCATCTTCAATGGCTGATTGTGTGTATTCAATCCCGACAACTTTTTTAACCGAACCTGCAATAAAATTTGCAATTGTACCTATACCTGTGTAAAGATCATAAACAATTTCATTCGCTTTAAAGCCGGCAAAATTCCCTGCAATCTTATAAAGCTCATAAGCTTGTTCCGGGTTGGTTTGATAAAATGATATAGGTCCGATTTTAAACTCAAGTTTAATATCTTTATTCCGAAAAGCAGGCATTGATTCAATAATGTATGGTTTTCCCTTAAACAGATAAACAGGCAGGTCGGAGATATCATCATTTTTTTTATCATTAATTATATACATTAAGGACGTTATTTCAGGGAATTTTAAAATAATGAAATTAAGAAGCTTTTCAATTTCTGTTTTATTTTCATAATTAAAAACAAGAATAATCATTAAATCTCCATAAGTGGTATTACGAATAATAAGGTTACGTAAAAATCCCGACCATTTTTTAACAGCATAAAATTCCAATTTATTTTCCAGAGCATATTGTCTAACTGCTAATCTTATTGAATTTGACGGTTCTTTTTGAAGATAACAATTGTTCAGGTCAATTATTCTGTCATACATACCCGGCATGTGAAAGCCCAAGCCATTCATATTGCGGTCTTTAAATTTTATTTCTTTTGAGAACCCGGTTAGCCATTTTCTATTTGAGAAAGTAAATTCCAGTTTATTGCGATAATAAAATATGTTTTTTGAGGGAATAATCGGTATGATTTCAGGGATTTTAAATTTACCGATTCGTGTTAAATTATCTTCTACCTGTTTTTGTTTGTAAAACAATTGGTCGTTGTAATTCAGGTTCTGCCATTTACAACCACCGCACAAACCGAAATGCTCGCATTTTGGAGTGATCCTTTTATCAGAATATTTATGAAATTTTACAGCTTTACCTTCATAAAATGATTTTTTTCTTCGAATTACTTTAATATCAACAACATCCCCTGGAACCACAAATGGAACAAAAATTACTTTATTTTTGATTCGTGCAACTGCTTTTCCTTCCGAGCCGGCATCAGTAATTTCAACTTCTTCAAATATTGGTAAATCATTTTTTTTTCTTGTCATATTATAGCTTTTTAAAAAGA
>CAZREZ010000179.1:0-6332 GCA_964599115.1 uncultured Bacteroidales bacterium | reverse complement strand
TCAGGAGGTCCCTCAGTCGCTGCGCTCCTTCGGGATGACACTTGCAAGTAATTAACTTTTTTACCAACAAGAAATTAACTTTTTTATTATTTTTACTTTATGCCAAGCAATCACAATTATTACGTTTGCATGATTACCAATAAGCACAGAAACTTGCTTTATGTAAGTATCACCAATTCGCTGGGGAGAAGGTTTTATGAGCATGAAAAGGTTTTAATTGAGGGCTTTGCGAAAAAGTATAATTACCATTATCTTATCTTGTATGTATTAATTAATATCTTTTTATAATTACATTTTCAATCCGATTTTTTAAAGGATTATATAAAACGTAAAATAGAAATATTTACTATTTTAGCGTAAAATTTGGAGTTTAGAAACGCAGACTCCTGTCCTACGCAACATTAAAACAATGAAAAAACATCAATTACTATTAATATTCCTTTTTAGTTTAATGTTATCATGTTATTCTCAAAGTACGAATGAATCAAAACCTTTAGCAAAGAATAGTTTTGATGTGATAATTTTGACTGGAATAATTATGCCAGTTAAAGACACAATTCCTCTGCATAATTTCTATACAAGTATTATAACAGAATATGGAGATACCTTAAGGGAATACAAGTGGGCATTTTTAGGTAAATATTACCACAAAATATCAAATATGAATAAAGAGTTTAAAAATTACAGACTAATAATTGAGAATACCAGACAAAATGGAGACGATAATATAGAATATTATGAAATTGAATTAGATATTTATAATGAATTTAATGTATTATTGACTGAAAATTTAAAATTAGTAGCGAACAAACCTATGTTATTGACTAAAAAGGAATATAAGAAATATAGGAGAAAAAATCCAAGAATGCCTGAAAGAAGTGAAAATAGTCGAGCAATTGATGTAAGATAAAATGAATTACTGCATACAATCGAATTCCAAAACCTGTCCAAATCATTTTTTAATTGAAATGGATAGAATTTTTAATGCTATAAACATGCAATCCCTTCGGGATTTAAAAAACAAAAAAACTGCATAATCGAATTCTAAAAGGTCACGGGGTATTGGAATATCGGCCTATTATAATATAAAAATATTTACTATTTTAGCATAAAATTTGGAGTTTAGACGCAAACTCCGGTTGGATGCAAATTTGAAAAGCAAAAAACAATTAATAAAAACAGGAATATGTCATATAAAGAAACAAATCGGAAAATAATAGTATTAATTGTAATGTTAATAGCTGTTATCATAATCTTAATTTCAATATCAATAATTCAGCCAGATTTCCTAAAAACAAAAAATGAAAATATAATTAGTGCGCTAATTGGGATAGCTTCCGGCTTATTTACTTGGGTTATTATATTCATAGTTATAAATAAATACTATAATTCTTTAAATAAAATAACTCTTGAGAAACTTAAGCAAATTGAAATAGATGCTAATAAAATATTAGACCACTTAAATGCCTTACAAGACAAGAATATGAATTTAATTGCTTTCGAAAGAAAAAGCTTATTAGGAAAAAAATATTATGAAAACCTTTATAAAAATGCTGATGATATTAGAATTTCTGGGATTACAGTTGATAAACTAGTCGAGCATCTTTGTATTGGCAAAAGAAATGATAATCATCTGATTAATCAACTAAAAAACAGAAAAAATGTTTCAGTAAAAATACTTTGTTTGCATCCTGAATCCTCTGTTGTAAAAATTCTTGACGAACAAGAAAAAACCTCTTTAGACCCAAATCCTGTAAAGAATAAGATTTTAAAAACAATTGGCTTGTTAGAAATATTTTCTAAAAAATATGAAAGAAAATTAAATAGGGGTAGTAAGCTTGAAATTGTTATGACAAAAGAGACTTTAAATTCAATTATCACTTTTGCGGGGAATTCAAAAAAAACTGAAAAAGATGTATTGCTGATGGGAATGTTATATGGTCATAAACGAGGAGGTCCATTATATCAAATTCCAAAAAGTCACGAACTGGAGTTGTATGGCGATTGCTTAGACTATTTTGATCGAATTTTTGATACTGCTAAATCAGAATATTTATTATTCTCATGGTCGGATGATTCCTCTAAAAAATTCAAAAATATAATAAATCAAAAATAAATTGAGAACACCATTTCGTAAAAGTCACGGCAAAATAACATTTGTGCTCTATAATCGCCCTTATCCTTGTGGAGGGAAATGTATTTATTGTTTTTATGTAAAAGGCTTTACAAAAAGTACTACCGCAAACGATGACACAGAACTGGCAAAAAATTGCAACTGGAATGGTAAATGTCAATTAGCAAAACGATTTTTAAACTATGAACTAAAACAAGGAACAGGCATTAAATGTGATTTATCAATGAAAGGTGATTCTTTTGCTGCACATGAACATGATTATTTAAGGCGATATGTAAAAGAAGTATATGATTTTTTAAACGGCATCAGCTCAAATACTCTATGTGAAGCAAAAAAACTTCAAAAAAATGGAGCAGATAGATGCGTTTCCTTCAAAGTAGAAACCAGACCAGACCAAATCAATGAGGAAAAATATAAGCTATTTATGGAATTAGGTGTAACTACAGTTGAATTAGGTGTTCAAAGTCTGGATGATGAAGTCCTTGAGATTAATAAAAGAGGACATGACACCGGTGCAGTTGCCCGGGCGACAAAACTGCTCAGAACATATGGTTTTGAAGTTTGCTATCAGGTTATGGTTGGCTTACCAGGAAGTAATATAGAGAAAGATATGGAAATGTTAACAGAAAAGTTATGGGAAAATAAATATGGACCTGATGCTCTTAAAATATATCCATGTTTACTTTTAAAAAAGTCTATTGCTAATCAGAAAAAACTTTTCCATATGTATGAAAAAAAAATTTGGAAACCTTTAGATAATCATGAATATATTAATCTTTTATTTGATTGTTATCCTCATTTTCCGAAATATGTTCATGTTAATCGGATACAACGAATAATTCCTTCAGAAAAAATTAAAGCAGGTACTTCAAAGTTAATCGACAGAAATATATTCTCAAATGAAAGTAACTGCTTGTGGCAAAGATCTATTGCCCAAAAACTTGAAAATCTTGAAGGTAATTTTCAAAATTACAGTATTATCAATTATAACCAAGGAGTAAACAGATTTTGTTTTGAAGCAATTATTTGTAAAGATATTGTTTTAGGTTATGGGCGTTTAGATATTCTGCCTGATAAAGTAGCAATAATACGTGATGTAAGAGTTTTGGGCAACATGCTAATTGTTGGAACACATAATGAAAATAAAATTGGTTGTCAACATATCAGAATTGGAAGATCTATAGAAAATGAAATGGAAAAAAAAGCCCTAGAAAATGAAATAAATAAAATTATTGTAAAACCTGCGTTTGGCGTTTTTAGTTGGTTTGAAAAGTTAGATTTTGAATATCAGGATGAATATTATATGAAAAAGGAATTAAAACCATCACACAACAAATAAGGATTAAACGCTGAAGTGCGAAGCACCTTCTGCGATTTAATCCTCTGTTGTATGGAACCGAAATATTATGGGTATTCAATATGATTTGTAAAGGATTTTTTTAAAACATTATATGAAACGCAATATAGAAATATTTACTATTTTAGCGTAAAATTTGGAGTTTGAGCGTAGACTTCCGTTGGGAGTAATTCGTAAAGAAACATTCTGACATGACAGACCAATTTGAAATATTTAACAATAAGAGACCAGATAGAACTTATATCAGTCCTGCGATTGATACAAAAAATCCAATGACTGGCGAGATAAGGAAAATTCGTATTGTTTCTAAAGTAATCGATTCGCCTGAAGAATTTACTTTTGCTAAGATTAAAGATGAATTGGTTATTAGAGTTACATCTAAGAAAAGAGAAGAACTTATAGCCAAATTTTTTGAAGATAATCGAGGAGTTTTTGTTTTAACATTTCAAAAATTTTCTTTCAAAACAGGTAATCCTTATAAAGCAAGTTTTTCATTTATTGGCGATGAGATTAAGAAAATTGTTGATTTTATTCATAGCATTATTGACTTACCTCTTGATGATAAAGAATCCATAAAAATAGATGATAAAAAACTAAAGGATATTCTTCTGTCTAAAGAACAAACTCGTAAACTTTTCCGAGATAATGAAGAAATCCTTATTGAATTTCTGAAAAATGATATAACAAAAGCCGATATTGTAACGCTAGGATATCGGAAAAAGCAATTGTCTAATTTCGAGAAACTTCTTTCAGATTCTGAGTACTTTGAGAAATTAAAATCACTTTATAAAGTAAAGAGTGACGAAAGACTTTGGCAATTGTTCTTTGAGAAAAATACATGGATATTTGGTTATGGATTAAACTATTTATTCAATTCTCCATTAGAGGATAAAAAGCTAGAACAAGTTGTTTCAGGATACGATTTCAATTCATCTGGTAAACGAGTTGATGCTTTACTGAAAACAAGAGGATTAATTAATTCACTTTGTTTCGCAGAAATTAAAACTCCCAATACTGATTTGATTAAAGACCTAAAAAATCCTTATAGACTTGAATGCTGGCAGATTTCAGAAGAGCTATCAGGAGCTGTTGCACAGATACAAAAGACTGTTCAAAAATCAATAAAGAATATTTCTACAAAAACGGAGATTAAAGATGATTCTGGAAATTTAACTGGCGAACAATTATTTCTTTATCAGCCCAAGTCGATTTTGATAATTGGAAATCTCAAACAATTCATCGGAGACAGCGGGATAAATGAAGATAAATTCTCGTCATTTGAATTATTTAGACAAAATTTGAAATCTCCTGAAATAATTACATTTGATGAATTGTTTGAAAGAGCAAAATATATCATAAAAAATACTGAGAAAATTTAAACAGAAGAATAAACGAACATACCGCCAACAGCAAACATAGGTAATGGGCTATCGCTCACATACAAATGTTTGCGAAACTTTACCAGCCATATTAAAATGACACGAACAGAATATTTAGAAACGATTGAAGGACAATTTTACGAAAGATTGAAGCGGAAGATAAAAACTGTTTATCTTGATATTGAACAAAAACCAAAGAGTAAAAGAAGTATCTCAAATCAAGAAAAATTGTTTTTTAGGCAAGAAGTTAAAAGGCAATTAAAAGAAATGAATCGAAGACCTCATAGAGGAGATATTGTACTCGAAATTGACTATTTCACGACACAGAACAATCCACCTGCACTACATACTCTTTCTAAAAATTATTTAGACTTATTGCATAAACCAATACCACAGATTGATAATTATAAAGGACTATTGTTTCAAGATGATAGTCAAATAAAAATCTTAATATCTAATTATCACTTAAATGAATATGGAAAACAAAAACCACATATTAGGATTTCTTCATATAGTTTAGGCAATTTATATAAGGACATAGAACTTGCTGATAGAATATTAAGTGATAAATTTGATGATTCAGATAATTTAAGATATTCAAGATTTGAAGATGATTTTAAACATGATTTTGAATTTGACCATAGTTCAGATTGTTATGACGACCTAAATAATTTAGAAAATAATAAAAAGTATTATATCAATAATTTTGGAGCGCAATTTTATGACCTTCAAAAGCATTTTTATAAAAGACAGATACAAGAAAGGTATTTAAAACTAAATAAATTAGGAATTAGAGACTTAATTTCCCTTTTTCAGTCAAATTTCTCTTACAATAAAAAATATGCTAATGATTTAGGGTTTCAAAAGATTTGGGATACTGGTAGAAAATTAATATTCTTTACATCAAACTTTCTGGAGTTAGGAAATGCTCCTGCACAAGAAGGAGAAACATCGATATTTAAAGAAACCCTTCAAAAAAGACTAAGAATCCTTAAGGAAAAGTATAAAATTCTATTTCCTTTATTACAACCAATTAGTGTATTAATTACATTTTTGTCTCCAAAGCATAATGTTATTGACCTTGATAATCTTGCTAGATATATAGTTCCATTTGTTAATGAAATATTTGAGCCACCTGCTTCTTTTAAATTGACATACGATAGAAAGTATCTAAATGAACTATTGAAAAAGGAGGTTGAGATAGCCCAAAGATTTCCTCCAAACTCTATTGCAAGTTATCAGTTGATTCATATACCTCGAAAAGAAAATGACCCAGAAAATGGAGAAATTAAATTTTTAATTACTGATGGTCTATATAATATATCGAATGTCTGGAGAATAGTTGATGATATTATCGAAAAATGGGAGAGAACACTTTGATAAATAACAAAATACGGCTGGTAATCGAATTCCAAGACATATCCAAATCATTTTTTAATTGAAATGGATAGAAGATTAAATT
>CAZREZ010000178.1:0-6363 GCA_964599115.1 uncultured Bacteroidales bacterium | reverse complement strand
ACTTGGTGTTACCAGGGAAAAGAAAGCACTTGGTTACGCTGTTCAGGATGTAGGGTCGGAAGAATTAGAGAAAGCAAGAAATATGAATATCATTAGCGCTTTAGCAGGTAAAGTTTCCGGTGTTCAAATTTCCAGTTCTTCAGGTGCTATGGGTGGTTCTTCAAGAATTCTTATTCGTGGAGCATCTTCAGTAAATGGCGAAAATCAGCCATTATTCATTGTTGATGGTATACCATTCGACAACAGTAACTTTACATCTACAAACCAGGCCAGAGGTGCAGGTGGTATTGACTATGGTAACATGGCAAGTGACATTAATCCTGACGATATTGAGTCTGTTTCCATTCTTAAAGGACCTACAGCTGCAGCTCTTTATGGCTCGCGCGCTGCTAACGGTGTAATCCTGATAACTACTAAAACAGGTAAAGCCCGCGCTGTAAGCGGTAAAAAAGGTATCGGTGTTAGCATAAATTCAGGTCTGACATTTGAACGTGTAGCAATCCTTCCAAACTACCAAAATGAATACGGTGGAGGTTATGGATTTGATACATTATGGTACAGCGAAGATCATGATTCACCAAATGCATTCCCAAACCGTTCAAGCGGAACATATACGGGAACTCACGGTGGACTACCGGATTCTTACGACCTGCTACCTCAATATGCAGTTGATGAAAGCTGGGGTCCAAAATTAAATGGACAAATGGTAAGACCATGGTATTCATTTACAGATGCTTATCCTGAAGTTTATGGTAAAAATGCTCCATGGGAAGGTCACCCCGATAATGTTAAAGACTTTTTCAGAACAGGTCAAACATGGACAAATAACATTGCATTAACAGGTGGCAGCGAAAAAGCTTTCTTTAGATTGTCATATACCAACATTCATCAATTTGGTATCTGGCCAAATAGCGAAATAAAGAAAAACTCTATTAACTTCAGCGGTTCTACTAAGTTAGGAGATAAGCTTACAGCTTTCACAGTATTGAATTATGTTCAAAACAAAGCAATCGGCAGACCAGGTACCGGATATGACGGTGATAATATGATGCAGGAATTTAATCAATGGAGCCACCGTAACTGGGACCAGGAAGCTACGAAAGATTACTGGATCAATCCTGACGGAACACAAAATACATGGAACAGGACTTCATGGGATAACCCATTTCCAAAATACACTGACAATCCATACTGGACACGTTACAAAAACTACGAAAATGACCAAAGAGACAGGTTCTATGGTAATATCGGTGTTACTTATGAATTCACTGACTGGCTGAAAATCACAGGTAAAATTAATAAAGATTTCTATACTGACAGAAGAGAAGAAAGAAGAGCCGTTGGATCTAACGAAACACCAAGATATAAAGAAGGTATAAGACAACTTTCAGAAACAAATATGGAATTTTTGCTTCAATTCAATAAATATTTAACCGAAGACTTATCATTGGCAGCAAACGTAGGTGCTAACCAAATGACAAGAGTATATCATCGTAATGTAGGTGAAACTCAGGGCGGATTGAGCATTCCTGACTTTTATAACCTTGCCAACACAATTGATGCAGCCTCAATTGACGACTATAAAGAAAAGAAAAGGATTAACAGTATTTATGGTAGTGCATCACTGGGTTATTTGAGTATGATCTATTTAGATTTGACATTACGTAATGACTGGTCATCTACATTACCTGAAGATAACAATTCCTATTTATATCCATCTATAACTGCAAGCTGGATATTCACTGAATTGGATGTATTAAATAAAATTGACTGGTTCTCATTCGGTAAAGTAAGATTAGGTTGGGCACAGGTTGGTAACGACACTGATCCATACCAAATATATTCTACTTACGCTGCTAAAGAAAACTTTGGAAACAATCCATTATACACTGTTCCTAACGCACTTAACAATGCAGACCTTAAACCTGAAAGAACTTCCTCATGGGAAATTGGTGGTGACTTTAAGTTCTTAAATAACAGATTGGGAATTGATGTTACTTACTATAGCATGGAAACTGTTGACCAAATTATTGATGTTGACATCTCAGCTTCTTCAGGATTCCGTTCACAAATAATTAATGCAGGTAAAATGACAAATAAAGGTTGGGAATTATTATTAACAGGTACTCCTGTAAAACTCAAAGATTTTACATGGGATATCACTCTCAACTGGTCACAAAACAAAAATGAACTTGTTGAACTAATGCCCGGCATTGATAATTATCGTTTAGTAAATGCACCGTTTTCAGTTTCGGTTAATGCAACAGTTGGTCAACCTTATGGGACAATCTTAGGCAGGGATTATGTATATCATGATGGTGAAAGAGTTGTTAATTCAAGTGGTATGTATGCAGCAAGTACCGAAGTTGTACCAATCGGAAATGTTATGCCAAACTATACAGGTGGTATCAATAATAGCTTAACATGGAAAAACATTAATTTAAGCTTCCTGTTTGATTTCCGTAATGGTGGTCAGATATTTTCAACTTCATATATGTGGGGAATGTATAGTGGTATGTTAGAAGAAACTGTTGAAAATAACATCCGTGAAGATGGTATTGTTCTTGAAGGTGTTATGGAAGACCCCAATAATCCAGGTACTTATATAACAAATAATCAGGTTCTGGACGCAGGTTCATATGGCTTAAACCACTATTTTGTTGGTGCAATGGACGTATTCAAATGCGATTATATCAAGCTGCGTGAATTAAGTCTTTCATATACATTACCAGACAACTTACTGAAAAAAGTTCCTTTTGAAAATGTAAGAATTGCATTTATTGCCCGTAATTTGTGGACTTTCGGAACTGCTATCAAGCACTTTGATCCGGAACAAGCTACTAACTCAGGTAACATTCAGGGAATTGAAGGAGCTCAATTACCAAGTACAAGAACTTGGGGATTTAATTTAAGCTTCAACTTATAAAAGGAAATAAATTAATTATTAACAAAAAATATTAACAAAATGAAAAATATACATAAAAAATTAATAGGTTTAAGTTTCATTGTACTTTTCCTGTTTGGAGGATGTACAAAGGATTTTGAAACGATGAATATCAATCCAAATGAGCCTACAGAAGTTCCTACCGCATATTTATTTACTTCAGCCGAAAAAGCAATGGTTGGCTTTTTGTGGGATGAGTGGTGGAACGGCAGATTTGGAATGATTTACAGCCAGATGTGGTCGCAAGCATCTTATACTGATGAAAGCCGGTATAAAATCCGTGATGGCGTAAACAACAACTATTGGATCTATTTCTATGCAGGACGTGACTATACTCCTCCTGATGGAACGCTTAATGGTGGCGGGATGGAAGACCTGCAAAGAATAATTGAGCTAAATACCGATCCTGAGACTGCAGAAAAAGTGGCAGCTTCGGGCTCAAACGACAACCAAATTGCTGCAGCAAGAATACTTAAAGTATGGATGTTCCAGATTATCACTGATACTTGGGGCGACGTACCTTATTCTCAAGCGTTACAAGGTGCTGAAAATGTTTCTCCTGGTTATGACTTGCAGGAAGATATATATCACGCTTTAGTACAAGAAGTACAAGATGCAAGAGACCTGATTAAATTGGACGAGGAAGGTATTCATGGTGATATCATCTACAATGGTGACATGGCAAAATGGAAAAAGTTTGCTAATTCACTTTTGATGAGAATCGGCATTAGAATGTCAAAAGTTGACGCTGCAGGTGCAAAAGATGCAATTGAAAAAGCATTAGCCTCAGGTCCTTTTACAAGTAATGATGATAATGCTGTATTTTCATTCATTGATGGTGTTCCAAACAATAACCCCCTTAATGAAAACCAAAAAATCAGATCAGACTTTGGAGTTAGTAAACCTCTGATTGATTTTCTGAACGGTAAAAGTGATCCAAGAATTGGTTTCTATGCTAATTTACCAAATAATGGCACTGAATATGTGGGTTTCCCTTATGGTATGACCAATACTGAAGCTACTCCAATTTCAACTGATGATGTTTCAATGCCTGGTAATATTGTTTATGCACCTACAGCTCCTGCATTTTTTATGCTGTATGATGAAGTAGAATTCATAAAAGCTGAAGCATATAATTCTCTTGGCGTTGCAGGTGATGCAGAACAAGCATATTATAACGGAATTATTGCATCAATGGATTATTGGAACTATCTGGCATCAATAACCCCAACGGGATGGTATAGAATTGATGCTAATAATACTAATGTTCTTCCGGAACCAATAACTTCAACTCAAATGGATGAATATATGGCAAGTGAATCTGTTGTATGGAATGCTGCAAATGCAGAGGAACTCATTGGGGAGCAAAAATATATTGCTCTTTATCCGCAAGGATTACAAGCATGGTTTGAATACAACAGAACAGGTTATCCTGCTGGTGTATTGATTCTACCTGGTGAAACTATTTCTTATACGGTAGGAGCCATTTCCGGTGAATATACTTTTACTCCGCTTGTTGGTAATATCATTCCTCACAGGATGACTTATCCAAGCGAAGAACAAGATTTGAACGGAGCCAGCTACAGTGCTGCTGTTGCTTCACAGGGAGCAGATAACTTTGAAACATACCTTTGGTGGCAAGTTCCCTTTAACTAGGATTTATTTACCTTAATAAAAAAAAGCCCCTGAACGGGGCTTTTTTTTATTAAATTATTTGTTTTTCAATTTTTTTTATATCTTTACAAACCATAAAATAAATATATTTTTAACCAAAATTTTAAATTATGAAAAAATTATTACTTTTAGTTAGTTTAGTAACGGTTTTTTGCTTGAGTTCAATAGCTCAAATTAGTTTTGGACCAAAAGTTGGTTTAAACTTAGCAAAATATTCTTTTAACTTCAAGGATTCTAGTGAAGAACCTGATGTTAAGATGCTTTTGGCTCCTTTAGTTGGTGTTGCCGTTAATTATCAATTCACCGATGAATTAGCTACTTCAGTCGGGATTATTCTTTTCAGGAAAAGGAGCTGCGATTGATCTTGAAAAAATGGTTCAAGATATGCTTCCTGATGGTGTTGAGGTTGATGTTGATGGGTATATGAGATTTAGTACCGGTTATCTTGAAATTCCTGTAAACATAGCTTATGGTTTTGCTATCGGAGAAAGTCAGTTACAAATTTTCGCCGGACCATATTTTGCTTACGGAATAATGGGAAAATTTAAATGGGATTATACTGTTACGCATGATGGTGATTCTGAAACAGATAAGGACGATACTAAAATCAAGTTTAAAAATAAAATTGATGAGAGTGATGATGATGATGAAACAATATATATGACAGCATTAAATTTTGGCGTAGGTTTTGGTCTTGGATTTAAAACAGGTCCCATATTAATTAATGCAGGTTATGAATTAGGCTTGTCAAATTTAGAACCAAAATGGGATGGTGAAGGAGAATATGACAATAAAGATTATAAATTTACTAATGGAGTTATTAATATCTCTGCATCATATTTTTTTGGAGTAAAAAAACAAAATCAGTAAATTATTAATCTAAGTTTTATTCTTTTGTTATCTCTGCACCTTTGTGCCTCTGCGTTTAGAATATTTGTTTGACTAAACGCAGAGATACAGAGATGCAGAGATATTATTTATTAAAATATTTAATTCTAAAAAATCGCTGAAAACTTTCGGGGCACAAAAAAAGCAAATATTATTAAATCAATTTAAGCTCTTCCATCATCTTATCTTTCAATAAATTAAATTCCTGAAGATGAGCGGAATCAACCGGTTTTGCAGGGGGTGATTTAACTTTTAAAGGGTCAACCGGCTTTCCATTCCTGTAAAAACGGAAATCCAAATGCGGTCCTGTTGAAAGCCCTGTGCTGCCAACATAACCAATTATGTCACCTTGTTTTACATGAACACCCTTTTTTATTCCTTTACCATAGCCGGATAAATGTAAATATGCAGTTGAATATGTTCCGTTATGTTTTATCTTAACAATTTTCCCCGATTGTCCGCTTCTGCCTGCCTTGGTAATAATTCCATCGCCTATTGCATGAACAGGAGTACCATTAGCAGCCGCATAATCAATACCGAGATGAGGCCTGCGAATTTTTAATATCGGGTGTAAACGACTGTAAGAATATCTTGAACTTATTCTTTTAAACCGTAAAGGAGCTTTTAAAAAAGTACGCATCATGCTGCCTGCATCTTCATCAAAGTAATCCCCAACACTGTCCTGTATAAAATAAAAAGCATAATAACTTTTTCCCGCATGATTAAATACTGCCGACAATACCTTTCCCATTCCCACACATTGATCATCAACAAATAATTCTTCATAAATAACTTTATAATTATCACCTTTTTGGATGCCAAAAAAATCAATTGTCCATGCATAAATTTCTGATAAT
>CAZREZ010000177.1:0-6457 GCA_964599115.1 uncultured Bacteroidales bacterium | reverse complement strand
CAATATAACTTTTATTATACAATTTTAGCTGCAGATGTAACTATATTAAATAAATTTATTTCTGAAGTTCAAAATGCTGAATTTGATGTTGTTAACCATCTCTATTCTTCTGTAACAGCCGAAGATTTTAAGTTTGATGAAATTAATGCTAAAGTTGTCCCGAAAACTTCTTACATATTAAAAGGTCAAACTTATGAAGCTGAAGTATTTGTTGCTGCCTATGACACAAAACAAGATCCGGAGGTTTTCGTATTAAAAGGAGTTGACGCCATCACAAGCGGAAATATTAACAGGGCTGTGCCGATTGAAGGTGAAAAAGGAGTTGTAAAACTATCTTTTCCAGGAAACACCGAAGGGCAACAACAATATGCAGGAATAATTAAAGTCTTAAACCCTGATGGTGAAGAATTGAATTTTCATTTTAAAGGCGATTATATAGTAGGACCGCCATCACTTACTGTCGCTGCTACTAAAATGAATGTGTTTTACATTGGAGTTGATAACCCGGTATCAATTTCAGTTCCAGGCGTAGCTGCTGAAAATCTTTATCCGAGCATTACTTCCGGTGCTAGTTTGACACGTGACCCTGAAAGTAAAGACTGGATAGTAAAAGTACCAAAAGGTATGAAAAGAGCAGTAGTAACTGCTGATGCAAATTTTGAAGGCAAAAGAATAAATATGGGATCAAGGGAATTTCGTGTAAAAAGAGTGCCCGATCCTATTGCAGAAATTGCAGGTCAGAAAGAAGGTGCAATTAATAAAAATACTTTATTAGCTGCTAACGCAATTATACCTTCAATGAAGGATTTTGAATTTGACCTGTATTTTGAAGTTAAATCTTTTACTATGGCTACTATTATCAGTGGAGACTGGATACCTAAAACTACAAGAGGTAACACGTTTTCAGAAGAAATGATAAATATTATCAGAAATGCCAAAAGAAAACAAAAATTCTTTTTTGAAAACATACAGGCAGTTGGTCCTGACGGCATCCGTACTTTAAATGTAATAAATCTTACAATTGATTAGAATTTAAAAATAAATATAATTTTTCCTAACAGGAGGTATTATGAAAAAACTACTCATCTCGTTATTCACTCTAAGCTTGATAATAGCGATAAATATAAATTCACAGTCTCAAATACTTGATAGCCCGCCACAGGATGGACTTTTTCCCGACATAGGAATGATTGATAAAAAACCTGTCCCATATCCACCACTGAGAAAGGCAGATATTATGTGGTCTAAAAGAATATGGCGCGTTATTGATATGCGCGAAAAAATAAATCAACCGTTTTATTACCCGTTAGATCCACACAACGGATGGAGAAGCTTTATGCAAATTATTATGGATGCCTTAAAAGAAGGTTCAATTACCGCTTATGATATTTCCGGTACTGACGAATTTTTAGTGCCACTAACTTATCAGGCAGTTATTACAAGACAGATTGACACTTTCCATACAATACTACCGCGACCATATCCTCCTTATGATGAATATGATACTGTTATTTATTCGGAATTTGACCCATCCAAAGTTATGCGGTTAAGGATTAAAGAAGACTGGTATTTTGACAAACAACGTTCGCAATTACTGGTTAGAATACTTGGGATTTGTCCTATTATGATGAAAGATAGGGAAGGTATTGAAATTCCTGAACCTTTATTCTGGATTTACTTTCCAGAAGCAAGACCAATACTGGCTAAAGCAGAAATGTTTAACAGGTTTAATAGCGCCGAAAGAAGAACTTATGATGAAATATTCTGGAAAAGAATGTTCGGAAGTTATGTTTATAAAGAACAGAATGTTTATGACAGAAAAATATCACAATATGCAACCGGTATGGATGCTTTGCTTGAAGCTGAAAGAATCAAAAATGAATTATTTGAATTTGAACATGATCTTTGGGAATTTTAATATATAAAATATTTTTATTAAAACTCCCCTTTTGGGGAGTTTTTTTTTGCCTGATTTTTTATTTATTTTTGCTCTAAATTTATTTATTCAATGTCATATAATATCCTTGAAACTTCAATCGAATATTTGAAAGGAGTTGGCCCTAAACGTGCCGAGTTATTAAAAAAAGAATTGAATATATTTACATTTGGTGATCTGCTTACATATTTTCCTTTCAGATATATTGATAAAAGTAAAATTTATAAAGTTAGTGAAATTACTAGTGATATGTCTTTTGTTCAATTACGAGGGAAAATCACTAATATTCAGGTTATAGGAAAAAGCAGAGCCAAAAGATTGTCAGCATATCTAAAAGATGAAACAGGTGTAATAGAATTAGTTTGGTTTAAAGGAATAAAATGGATCAAAGATAAATTTAAACACGGAGAAGAATATATCGTTTTCGGAAAACCGACAATTTTTAACAGGAAATTCAATATCCCTCATCCGGAAATTGAACTTGTTTCAGAACAACACGATTCATTAAGCAAATCTTTTCAGGCTTTTTACAGTTCTACCGAAAAGCTTAAATCAAGAGGCTTAGGCAGTAAAGGTATAAGTAGATTAATCGGGAACCTTGTCTTGAAAATTAACGGGGAAATCCCTGAAAATCTCACAGAAAAGATCATTCAGAACCTCAAACTAATCTCAAGAGAACAAGCATTAATAAATATTCACTTTCCGGAAAATCAATATATTTTACAAAAAGCTAAGGCAAGATTGAAATTTGAAGAATTATTTTTTATTCAGTTGCGGTTATTAAAACAAAAATACATCAGAATTAAAAAAATAAAAGGACATACTTTTTCTGTTGTTGGAGATTATTTTAATTACTTTTTTAAAAACAATCTTCCGTTCGAATTAACAAATGCGCAAAAAAAAGTCATCAAAGAAATCCGCAAAGACATTGGTTCTGGAAAACAAATGAACAGGCTGTTGCAGGGCGATGTTGGTAGCGGCAAAACCCTTGTTGCCCTTATGTCTGTTTTAATTGCCCTTGATAATAACAATCAGGCTTGTATAATGGCACCAACTGAAATACTTGCCAATCAACATTTTGAAACAATTTCAAAAATGCTTAAAGGAATGAATATTTCTGTTGAATTGCTCACAGGGTCAACAAAAACATCTAAAAGAAAAATTATTCACGAAAATTTGCTTAACGGCAATTTGCAAATTTTAATCGGAACGCATGCATTAATTGAAGAAACTGTTAAATTTAAAAATCTCGGACTGGTAATTATTGATGAACAACATCGTTTTGGAGTGGCTCAGCGTGCAAAACTCTGGAAAAAGAATATTATCCCACCGCACATACTGGTGATGACAGCCACGCCAATACCACGTACTTTAGCCATGACTCTTTACGGAGACCTTGATTTTTCAATAATTGACGAACTACCTCCGGGTAGAAAGCCTGTTAAAACTTATCATCTTTATGATTCAAAAAGGTTGAAAGTGTTTGGTTTTATTAAAAAAAAGATTGAAGAAGGCAGGCAAATCTATGTTGTTTACCCTTTAATTGAAGAATCTGAAAAATTGGATTTAAAATATTTAATGGACGGTTATGAAAGTATTGTAAGAGAATTTCCATTACCTGAATATGCAGTGAGTATAGTTCACGGGAAAATGAAATCGGCAGATAAAGATTTTGAGATGCATCGATTTATCCGTGGAGAAACACAAATTATGGTTTCCACTACAGTTATTGAAGTTGGAGTTGATATTCCTAATGCAAGTGTTATGATAATTGAAAATGCCGAAAGATTCGGATTGTCGCAGCTTCATCAATTACGGGGAAGGGTTGGCAGAGGAGCTGACCAATCGCATTGTATTTTAATGACGGATTATAAACTTACTAATGATGGGAAAAAAAGACTTGAAACTATGGTGAGAACTTCCGATGGTTTTGAAATTGCCGATGTTGACCTTAAACTAAGAGGCCCCGGTGATATTCAGGGAACACAGCAAAGCGGAATCCTTGATTTGAAAATTGCCGATTTGATAAAAGATGAAAAAATATTAAAATACTCAAGAAACCTTGCAATTGATATTCTGAAAAAAGATCCGAATTTAGACCATAAAGAAAATTACCCACTTGCTAAACAATTAAAATCCTTTGAAAAAAATAAAGTAAATTGGGGACTGATAAGCTAATAATATCTTAAATATCATTACATTTGCAGCCAAGCAATAATTAAAATTTTACAGGAATGAAAATTTCATATAACTGGCTAAAAAAATACATTGATATTAATTTTAAACCTTTAAAGTTGTCGGAATGGCTTACTGATTGCGGTTTGGAAGTTGAAGGTCTTGAAAAATATCAATCAATAAAAGGAGGACTGGAAGGAGTGGTAATTGGTGAGGTAATAACAAAAGAAAAACATCCCAATGCCGATAAATTAAGTTTGACTACTGTTGATGTTGGTAGCGACAAATTATTAAATATTGTATGCGGTGCACCTAATGTTGATGCCGGACAGAAAGTGCTTGTTGCCACTATCGGTACAACACTTTATTTTGAAGACCAACCTTTTGAGATTAAAAAAACAAAGATCAGGGGTGAGATTTCCCAAGGAATGATATGTGCCGAAGATGAACTCGGTTTAGGAAAATCTCACGAAGGCATTATGGTACTCGATCCAAATGCAGAGATCGGAGTTAAAGCCAAAGAATATTTTAAAATAGAAAACGATTATATTTATGAAATCGGATTAACCCCTAACCGTTCCGATGCAACTTCCCATATTGGCGTTGCAAGAGATCTTGCAGCTGTTTTTAACTGTTTAAATTCTAATCGTAAATCAAAATTAAAAATTCCTTCTGTTAAAGATTTTAAAATTGATAATCATGAAAGAGAAATTGATGTTATTATTGAAGATACCGAAGCATGTCCGAGATATTCAGGAATAACAATTTCAGGCGTTCAAGTTAAAGAATCCCCACAATGGCTAAAAAATCGTTTAAAAACAATTGGAGTACGACCAATTAATAATATTGTTGATATTGCAAATTTTGTTCTTTTTGAAACAGGACAGCCATTACACGCTTTTGATACTGATGAAATTCGTGACGAAAAAGTAATTATTAAAAAACTGGCTCAAGGCACAAAATTTACTACTCTTGATGAAATTGAAAGAGAGCTTACTAAAGATGACCTGATGATTTGCAACGAATCTGAAGGAATGTGTATTGCCGGAGTATTTGGTGGTGCTAAATCAGGAGTTACTGAAAAAACAAAAAATATTTTTTTGGAAAGTGCTTATTTCGACCCGAAAACAATCCGTAAAACTTCAAAATATCATGCTCTTCAAACCGATGCTTCATTCAGATTTGAAAGAGGTGCCGACCCTAACATTACTATTTATGCTCTAAAACGGGCAGCCCTGCTAATTAAAGAAATTGCGGGCGGAAGTATTTCATCTGAAATAATAGATGTATATCCCGAGCCAATTAACAAGTGGACTATTGATGTTTTATTTAAAAATATTGATCGCCTGATAGGTAAATCTATTGAAAGAAAAAAAATTAAAAATATTTTAAACGATTTATGCATAGATATTTTACAGGAATCAGTTGAGGGATTGAAATTATCAATTCCAACTTTTAAAGTTGATGTAAGACATGAGGCAGATATTATTGAAGAAATTTTAAGAATATACGGTTATAATAATGTTGAATTTTCAACCGAGGTAAAATCTTCACTGTCGTTCAGTTCAAAACCTGATAAAGAAAAAATTCAGAATTTAATTTCCGGTTATTTATGTGATAACGGCTTTTCGGAAATTATTAATAATTCTCTTATTAATTCGGCTTATATCGAAAAAAATAATGTTTTTCATAAGAAAAATGATGTTAAAATTCTGAACCCTATTAGTAATGATCTGGATGTTTTAAGGCAGTCATTATTTTTTGGAGGATTAGAAACCATTGCTTATAATCAAAACAGAAAAATTAATGATTTAAAATTATTTGAATTTGGAAATATATATTTTTATGATTTTGATAAACTCATTAAAGATAATCCCTTAACAAAATATATTGAAACCAAACATCTAACTTTGTTTATAACCGGTCAAAAACATAAAGAAAGCTGGTCGGCAAGCCCTGAAAAAATCGATTTTTTTTATTTAAAAGCATTTGTAAATAATATTCTAAAGCGATTAAGTATTGGTATTTCAAAAATGGAAATAAATTTAAAAGCTTCGAGCAATTTTCAGGAAGGTATGTTATATACTTTAAAAAGATCAAAACTTGTTGAATTTGGCTCTGTTTCAAAAAATCTATTGAAAGATTTCGAAATAAAACAAGAAGTTTTTTTTGCTGATTTTAATTGGGATTTGATATTGGATGTTGCAAAAGATAATAAAATCAAATATCATGAAATTCCAAAATATCCTGAAGTAAGACGTGATCTTGCACTTTTAATTGATAAAAATATCCAATTTGAAAATATTGAAAAACTTGCTTATCAAACCGAAAAACAATTATTAAAAT
>CAZREZ010000176.1:0-6504 GCA_964599115.1 uncultured Bacteroidales bacterium | reverse complement strand
AAGGAAGAAAAAAGATGAATTATTATCCTGAGATTTATAATTTCTTCACACTTTATCTTAGCAGAAATGCATAAAGAGATACTAAACAAAAGCCAGCTTGAGTTATTACCGTTGGTAAAGCAGTTTAAGCATGAGTTCTTTCTTGTAGGGGGAACGGCAATAGCCCTTCATTTAGGACATAGAAGATCAATTGATTTTGACTTGTTTAAAACAGCTAAGCTTGTTCTAAACCGGATAATGACCAGGGTTTCTTCTATTAACAAACCATATAATGTTACAAGGCGAGTGGAAGAACAACTCAACCTTACTATGAATGATATGAAGTTTACATTTCTTGAGTATCCTTATCCGGTCAAGGTTAACTGTAAATTTGAAGATATTATAAAATTACCCGACTTATTGAACCTTGCTTCCATTAAGGCATTTGCCTTAGGACGCTGTTCCAAATGGAAAGATTATGTTGACTTATATTATATCCTAAAAAATCATTATTCTGTAAAGGAAATTGCCGAAATATCCCATAATATTTACGGTCAACTGTTTTCAGAAAAACTTTTCAGAGCTCAACTAAGTTATTTTGAGGATATCGACTATAGTGAAGCTATTGAATTCCTTATTCAACAACCCACAAATAAGGAGATTAAGGAGTTTCTGATTGAAAAAGCACTTGATGTTTCTTAGAAAAAACTTATCCTCTAAATTTATTGAAAATATTAATCATCGAATTGCACTAATTACACCCCAGTATGTTACGCTATGGGGCAGGCGAAAAAAAGAAAAGAACAAAACAATTCGTGGACTTGAATTTAAAAAAACTTTGAAAGTAAAAGCTTACAATACAAACGCCTGATTTTATAAAATTCGTGCAAATCCGTGTAATCTGTGGACTGTTCCTCATTCATTAGCATCTGTTGAAAAAGCAAAACAAGTATTAGAATATAATCCACTTTTTGATGCAAGAAAAGGATTTGAGTTGGCTTGCGATTGGTATTATGACAATTTAAAATAGAAAATAACAAATTAGTGATAATTAGAGTAATCAGTGAATAAATTTTGTATTTTTGTAGAAAATATTTTCGATATGACCACTATTGTAATTAAACCAAAATCAAAGGCAGAAAAGAATTTACTTACCCGTCTTTTAAAGAAAATGAATATTGAAGTCCAAGTGGTTGAAGAACCTATACCTAATTATGAAACACGAAAAGCAATGGAAGATGTTGAGAAAAGGAAGGGCATTAGGGCAAAAGACGCGCAGGAACTTTTTAATATGCTCGGAATCTGATGTGTCAACTTATTCTTACCAATAAGTTATATTCAAGTTAAATAAGAACAATAAAGTGAATATCGAATATTGATTAACGAATAATGAATTAAGAAGTTGATTAAGTATGAACAAATATGATTTAGAAGAACGATTGATAGAATTTTCAGTTTTGATAATTGAAATTGTAAATGAAATGCCCAATTCAAAAGCAGGGAATCATTTATCTGGACAATTGGTTCGTTCCGGGACATCAGTTTCATTAAATTACGGAGAAGCACAAAGTGCGGAATCTAAAAAAGATTTCATTCATAAAATGAAAGTAATTTTAAAAGAACTTCGAGAAACATTTGTTTGCCTGAAAATTATTCACCGAAGCAAATTATATAAAACTGAGGAGAAAATAATTAAAGCAAAAAAGGAAAACAATGAACTGATTTCAATTTTCGTAAAAAGCATTGAAACTGCACAGAAAAATCAAAAATAATAAATAATTATTCAATCATAAATAAATCAAAAATCGTTAATCAGTGTTCTGTGTTCGATATTCAAAAAAGATGTTAAACTTCTTCAGAAGAGAGGTTATGACATGGATTTGTTGAAAAAAGATTTATCATCGAATTGCACGAATTACACTAATAACTTTAATCCTTTAATTCGATTAATTCGCGTAATTCGATGACAAAAAACAATCATCTAAAATTTGTTGAAAAAATACTTATCATCTAATTTCACCCCAGTATGCTACGCTATGGGGCAGGCGAAAAAAATAAAAAAACCAATTCGTTTAACCCGTGTAATTAGATGACAATAATATTCGTGCTAATCCGTGCTAATCCATGGACAATTAATATATTTGCACAATTTTTTTTCTGAATGCCATTGTTCTGCACATCCAATAATGTGACTAACGTGGCGAAGCTATAATTGAAAACAATACAACCACCAAAGTTTATGGATAAAGCCGAAGTAATAATCTATCAATCAGATAGCGAAACAGCAACGATAGAGGTTCGTATTGAGGATGAAACCGTTTGGCTTAATCGGAATCAAATTGCAGAGTTGTTTGGTGTCAAAAGGCCAGCTATCACAAAACAATTGAAATTAGACATGGAACGTTTTAATGCTCAATACCCGCATATTTATGTTAAAACATTCAAACAATCACATGATCGATTTTTAATTATTGATCAGAAAACCGTTTACCATATCGGTCCCTCATTTAAAGACTTAGGTAAAAAATGGTTCGCGTTCTCAAAAATAAAAATTGATTCTTTGGAGATGATTAATAAATTGAAATGATCCACTAATATAAATTCGTTTAATTCTATGACAAAAAAATCCGTGCTATCCCGATAGCTATCTGGGTCGCAAACCTGTTAAGAATTAGTATATAAGCAACATGGTACAAAACGATACTTTTTACTTTTACCTATAAACCTTTCGTCTCAAAAGAACAATAAGAACACAAATCATTCGTTTTAAACGAAAGAACAAAGAATGAATAAAGAGCGTCTAAAAGAAATAATGTTAGATCAAAAGGAAGTGTTTTCCGTTAAATCAGGTCTGATTGAACGGGATATTCCTTTGGAAACCTACATAAAAACATCGCAGATAGTTGTTATTACCGGCGTGAGACGTTGCGGTAAATCTTCATTGTTGTTTTTGATTAAGCAACGTATGCAACTGTCGGATGCTGACTATTGTTATTTCAATTTTGATGATGAAAGAATAATACCCGAAGTTTCATTACCCGAAAATATTGATAATTTACACAGGGAGCTATACGGTAAGGAAGCAGTTTTGTTTTTCGATGAGATACAAAATGTTAAAGGCTGGGAGAAATTTGTGAACCGCATGTACGAACAAGGACGGAAAATATTTATTACAGGGTCTAATGCTTCCATCCTTAGTTCCGATATTGCTGCCAGTTTAACCGGACGAAATAAAATACTCGAACTACTGCCATTTTCGTTTAACGAATATCTCAAATACAAAAAAGTTGTTTATGATATCAACAAATTAACCACAAAAGACAAAATACGTATCATCAGCGAGTTTAATTCTTTTTTGAAGAAGGGTGGCTTTCCTTTGGTAATAAAGGAGGATGACCTGGAAATACTCGATGCTTATTTTAAGGATATATTGTACAGGGATATCATTGCCCGATACCGATTGAGCCAGGTTGACGAGATAAAACAAATCGGACTTTATTTTCTCGCCAATAATTCAAAAATATTTTCTTACTCCACGTTGCAAAAGATTTCAGGAGTAAAAAGTCTGAGCAGCATTAAAAATTATCTGGATTATTACGTTCAATCATATCTGTTTTTTTATCTAAAGAAATTCGATTTCTCGGTAAAAAAACAAAACCTTAATCCCAAAAAAGTTTATTCTGTTGATCAGGGATTTATTAATCGTATTGGATTTAGTTTTTCAACAAATAAAGGTCGCATACTCGAAAATATCGTTTACCTTCAATTGCTTCGTAATAACATGGAAATTTATTATTATTCAGGAAAAGGAGAATGTGATTTTCTGATCAAACAAGGTGTTGAAATTACACAAGCTATACAGGTATGCTATAATTTAAACTTAGAAAACAAGGAAAGAGAAGTTGCGGGACTATTAAAAGCAATAAAAGAATTTAAACTAATAAAGGGATTGTTAATCTATTTTGATTCTGATATTGATCGCCAAACGATACCCAATGAAATTGAATTAGTACCGGTTTGGAAATATTTACTGCAATAAAAAAAACTAATATGCAAGAATGAAAAAAAATTAATCATCGAATTGTACGAATTTCACTAATATTAATTCGTACAATTTGATAAATTAGATGAAAATAAGATCATCTGAATTTGTTGAAAAAAGATTTATCATCGAATTGCACGAAATACACGAAAAACTCTAATCCTTTAATTCGCGTAATTCGGTGACAAAATCTTTCGATGACAAAAAATCCATGGATATAATCTACAAAAAAGAATCCTACTTGATTATAGGTGCCTGCATGGAAGTCCATAGGGAGTTGGGTCCCGGATTTCTTGAAGCCGTTTATCAGGAAGCTTTAGCCATAGAATTCAAAAGAAAAGGTATCCCTTTTAAACAAGAAGTAAAGCTTGAAATCACTTATAAAGGACAAACCTTGTCAAAATATTATGAAGCAGATTTTGTCTGCTATAATAAAATTATTCTTGAAACCAAAGCCATAAATGAATTAACCGGCGGTCATGAATCCCAGGTTCTAAATTATTTAAAAGCTACAAAGTTTAAACTTGGATTATTAGTTAATTTCGGAGCAGAAAGCCTGGAATATAAACGCCTAATCCATCATTAATCATCAAAAAACTTATCATCGAATTGCACTAATTACACTAAAAAAAGAAAAAATATAATTCGTTCAATTAGAGTAATTCGATGACAAAAAAATTCGTTAAATTCGATTAATTCGATGACAAAAACAATCCCTGAAATTTGATGAAAAATACAAAAATCCTCATTACCGGTGGTGCCGGCTTTATTGGTTCCAAACTCGTTGAGTATTTCTTAAAAAACGGTAATGAAGTTATTTGTCTGGATAATATGAGTACCGGACACAGAAAGAACATAGTTGAATTTCTTGATAATCCTGATTTCCAGTTTACAGAAGGAGATATCCGTGACCTTGATACCTGTAAAAAAGCAGTACGTGATTGTGAATATGTTTTCCATCAGGCAGCTTTGGGCAGTGTTCCTCGTTCTATCAAAGATCCGGCAACTACAAACTCTGTAAATATTGATGGCTTTTTAAATATGCTGATAGCTTCCCGTGATGAAAAAGTAAAACGTTTTATCTATGCTGCCAGTTCCTCAACTTATGGCGATTCAAAGGAATTACCAAAAGAAGAAATATTAAAAAGACTACAAACATACTTTAACCAGCATCCAGTAACAAGCAACCAGCAACATTGTATATTCAATTTTCCGAAACTTTCGTTACGAACATTTCGTAAAAACCACTATGAATCCATTTATAATTAGTTCCTACAAAAAGCCAAAATACTTTTGTAATCGTCAGCAAGAAACAGAGCGGATTATTAATGCTGTTAACAATAAACGTAACATTGTTATCAATTCGATAAGGAGGATGGGAAAAACAGGATTGATTATGAATGTTTTCCACCATCTGAAGATCAAAAACGATTTTTACTTATTTTACATAGATATAGATCAAACTTATAATTTAAATGAATTCCTGAATAAACTTATAAATAGCCTGATCAGAAACCAGAAAAAGAAAATATATGAAAAGATAATAGATTTCATTAAACAATTTAGGCCGGTTATTTCTTTTAATCCGGTAACCGGTCAACCTGAAGTTGAAATTAAACAGTCAACATTACAACATAATGAATCAAGTATTGAATCTGTTCTAAATTATTTGGAAAAAATGGAGAAACCGGTTATTATTGCCATAGATGAATTTCAGCGGATAACTGATTATCCTGAAAAAAGAGTCGAAGGATTTTTAAGGTCACATATTCAGCATCTTAATAATGTGAATTTTATATTTTCCGGAAGCAGCACCCATTTACTACAATCAATGTTTAGTGATTATAGCAGACCGTTTTATCAAAGTGCTGAGATATTAAACCTGAAACGTCTAAACCGGCAGGTATATTCAGATTTTATTTATCGGAACTTTGAATTATCAGGTAAAAGAATAGAACGTAATTTAATAGATTCTTGTATAGATTGGGCAGATGACCATACATTTTATGTTCAATACCTGTTTAATATGATCTGGGGGGCTGGTAACAAAAATATAGGTGAAAATGAAATAACCGAAATTCAAAATGAAATTATTTCGTCGAGGGATTCATTATATTCAAACTATAGAAATCTTTTAACCGATAAACAATATAAGGTATTAAGAGCTATTGCAATCGAAAATAAAGTTAAAAAACCCAATTCCGGAGAATTCATAAAAAAGTATGATTTGGGTTCAAGCAGTACTGTAAATTCTGCATTAAAAACCCTGATAGATAAAGAACTTATTTACCATGAGTCCGGTATTTATAAGCTTTATGATGTTTATCAAAGTAAATGGTTTCAGGAATACAGATAGTATTTGTACATTCAACAAATATATTTATCATAATTTAATTAAAAAAATATTATCATCTAATTGCTCGAATTACTCTAATCTCTCCGGGGTTAGTTCCCCGAAGCTCTGCTTCGAAATTAAATATTAA
>CAZREZ010000175.1:0-6509 GCA_964599115.1 uncultured Bacteroidales bacterium | reverse complement strand
TCTGAATATTAAAGATAGGGATGCCTTCCTTTGTTAATAATAATTTGCTCTGATTTTCCAGAAAGAAATTCCAGTTTTACTAAACTAAAATTATTATTATGAAATTACCTTATGCAGAATCATATAAAATAAAAATGGTTGAAACCATTAAAAAAAGCACACGTGAAGAGCGTGAAAGATGGATAAAAGAAGCAAGGTATAACCTTTTTAACCTGAGAAGCGACCAGGTTTTTATTGATTTACTGACCGATTCTGGCACAGGTGCAATGAGCGATAAGCAATGGTCTGAGATTATGCTTGGCGATGAAAGTTATGCAGGTGCTTCATCATATTATAAAATGAAAGAAGCAATTAAGGAAATTTGCGGATTTAATTATTTTTTACCAACTCACCAAGGCAGAGCAGCAGAAAATGTTCTTTTTTCGGTTTTGGTTAAAGAAGGTGATATTGTACCGGGCAACTCACATTTTGATACTACAAAAGGACATATTGAATTCAGAAAAGCCACTGCTGTTGACTGCACTATTGATGAAGCTTTTAATACTAAAAATGAATGCTCATTTAAAGGAAACATAGATTTAAATAAGCTTGAGGAAGTCTTAAAAAACAATCACAAAGAAAAAATTCCATTTATTATAGTTACCGTTACTTGTAATTCGTCAGGTGGCCAGCCGGTTTCCATGAAAAATCTTAAAGATGTTAAAAAACTTGCCGGAAAATACGGAGTAAAAGTAATTTTTGATTCGGCCCGTTTTGCTGAAAACGCATATTTTATCAAGATAAGGGAAATAGGATACGAAAATAAAACCATAAGGGAAATTGTAAAAGAAATGTTTTCCTATGCTGATGTAATGACCATGAGCAGTAAAAAAGATGCAATAGTTAACATGGGTGGATTTATCGGGTTCAGGAAAGAAGAATTGTTTAAAAAAGCAGTTGTATATAATATTATGTTTGAGGGCTATATTACTTACGGCGGGATGTCGGGAAGAGATATGAATGCACTTGCACAGGGATTAAGAGAAGGAACAGAGTTTGATTATCTTGAATCGCGGATTGAACAGGTAGCTTATCTTGGAAAAAAACTTACTGATTTTGGGATACCTGTAATTTTGCCTTATGGTGGTCATGCGATATTTGTAGATGCTTTACGATTCCTGCCTAATGTTCCAAGAGAAGAATTTCCTGCCCAGATACTGCCAATTGAATTATATCTTGAAGGAGGCGTGAGAGGAGTTGAAATCGGAGCACTCATGGCAGACCGCGACCCTGTTACCAGGGAAAACCGTTTCCCTGAACTGGAACTGATGAGGATGGCTATACCAAGACGTGTATATACAAATAATCACATGGATTATGTTGCCGTTGCTCTCGCAAATGTTTATGAAAGACGAAACGAAATTAAAAGAGGAGTTAAGATTATAAAGGAAGCACCCATTCTCCGTCATTTTACTGTGGAGCTTGATAGAATTTAAAGAGGCTCATTAAATTTATAGCTAAATTAATACTGATTTGTTACGCTTATTATAATCTGCACTATTCTGAAATTTTTACTCTATACTTCTCACCAAAATAAGGTTAATATTTATCATAGGCTGATATACATATGCCGCACATACATATTTATTTACAGCCTGTTTTAAAAATGTTTGCAGTCTCGCTTCCTGTTTTATTGTTTCTTGATGATAAACAAAGAACAGCTATTGTGATAGGTATAACTTTTTTTATTATTTATTTTTTAAATTCATTTGCATCAAAATATTCGGGAAGGATTGCCGGTAAATTTAAAAACATATACCGACCTTTGAACTTGACTTTAATTATTGGTTATGTTGCAGGAATGATCAGCGGATTATTTTTGAATTTCAATCTGAGTATAATTTCAATAATTTTTTTCATCGGGATACTTGTTCTTGAGAATATCAGAAAACCTATAGGTGTGTCTTATATCGGAGATTTGCTGGATAAAAAAATCTTTTCAACAACTTTTTCAGTAAATTCGCAGGCACAGACATAGATTGCTGCAATACTGGCTCCGCTGATAGGTTTTTTTGCCGACAAATTCGGAGTAGGAACCAGTCTGATTATTGTGTCGGTTGTTTTAATAATTACTGCTCCGGTGTATTTTGTCAGGAAAAAAATGTTAATTAAAAAGTAAGCATTCACGGTTAAATAAATAAATTATTTCTTTATATTGATTTTGATTTTATTAATTTTGATATTTTATTGATAAATGAAAGTAATACGAATAACAAAAGAGTTCGGCTTTGAAATGGCTCATGCGCTGATGGGCTATAACGGACCATGCAAAAACATTCACGGACATTCTTATAAATTGTTTGTAACGGTTATTGGCAGCCCGATAACTGACAAAAAATCACCAAGACAAGGAATGGTAATGGATTTCAGGGAATTAAAAGCAATTGTTAAAAAAAACATTATTGAAAAATTTGATCATGCTTTGGTATTAAATAATAAGATGCCGGAGGATGTTGTTGAGAAGATTTCAAAATCATTTGAAAAGCTTATTCTTGTGAATTATCAGCCGACCAGCGAAAACTTTTTAATTGATTTTGTAGAAAGAATTAAACACAAACTGCCTCCTGAAATAAAATTATACAGCTTAAAATTAAGCGAAACAGCAACATCTTATTCCGATTGGTATGCCGGGGATAACAGATAATGATTATAATATACAGCATTCCCTGCCAGAAACTCAATTAGTAAGTGCAACAAATTTTTCAAAATAGCAAATGCTGAAAACACCTTACACTATTATTTTTTTCTGTTAATATAATCCGACAATGTATCAACATATTTTTCAAATGCTTCTGTCCCTTTGGCTGTAATTTTACAAGTGGTCAAAGGGTAGTTTTTCCTGAAGCTTTTCTTAACTTCAATATACCCGGCATCATTTAGTTTGGTTATCTGTACACTAATATTCCCTTTTGTAGCGACGGTTTCTTCTAAAAGATAAGAAAACTCTACAGATTCCACACTGATCAGTATAGACATAATCTTCAACCTGAGCCGGGAATGCAATAAGGGATCAAGATCTTCAAACATAATTGTGATTTTTTTCTCTTGCTTTTAGCATATAACCGGGAATAAGATAGGCAACAATTATTGAAAGCGCTACCATCAATAAGGAGTATAATTCGGGTATGAAGAGAGTTACCAGAGATATTATCCAGCTAAAAACTCCACCGAATATCAGAGGTTTGAATTTGAGTATACCTCCTGAAACGAAAGTGCCCAGCCCGTAAAGGGCAATAATTAATGTATTTGTTACCGTCCAGGACATCCTGCCAAAACCTGCAGTAACGAGAATGATCATCAGCGTTACAACAAATCCTAACCATAGGTAGATTATAGCCTTATCGAAAAAAGTACAAACCTTTGCTTTTTTTCCGATCCTGTAACCTGCAATCCCTGAAACGATACCTCCACTTATCATCATTATTGGCCAGGGTAACCAGGCTTGCTCAAATCCTAACTTTAGAAGGATAAAATTTGTGAGGCTGGCAATCAAAACCAACCATCCCCATAAGAGATAAAAAAATCCATTGTCTCTGATCTTTGACTTTGAGTTTTCAATCATTTCATGAATGACCCTCAGGCTGTCTTGTTCATTAAATTTTGTTTCCATTTTTTTGTTTTTAATTAGTTAAATAGAATTAATAAGTTGCAAATATAAACAAGTTTATTTAATAAACCAAAATTATTTTAAAATATTTTTAAACAATTAAAGACAGGAAATAAAAAAAGGCAACCCCATTACAGGGTTGCCTTCAAAGTAAAGACGAAGCATGCCTCATCTCTACTTATGATTTAACGCAAAAAACAGAATTAATTAATTTTTACAAATTTCTTAATCACTTTTGCACCGTCAGCAGTTTGGATTTGTAATGTATAGAATCCATTCTGCAAATTATCCGTTTTCACAGGAATAATATGTGAGCCTGATGATTTGGTTTCAGAAAGCTGATATACCATTTGCCCTGTCTGATTAAATATGCTTAAATGAATTTCACTTGATTTGTTAATAGAGATTTCAACATTTGCATTAGAAGTAATCGGGTTGGGATATACTTCGCTTACATCAGAAATATAACCGGAAACAGCTTCATCAATTGAAAGTGTAGCTTCACCATCCTTAAGAATAATTTCAATGTTTGCAGAAGGATTTTTTTCGCTTATTGTTATTACAGCAGGAGTAGTTTCAATACCTAATAATTCTAAATATACAATATAAGTTCCGTATTCAAGGGTACTGAAATCAAAATTACCTTCGTCATCAGTGTTAAGGTATAATAACGGTTCATAAGTTTCACTGAGTAATAATATTTCAATATCAGAAACTTCTCCTCTGCCCTGGCCTTCGGTAACCATACCATTAATTTCGCCAGGACCGGCATTATAAAATGCAGCTTCAATTAAATTGATGTCATAAGGATTTTGCGGACCTCCCAATTGGATCACTGTTGCATCTTCCCAGTATAAAACATCACCAAAATAAGTAGGCATATAATCATTAAAATATGCTGATTGCCATGATAACATAGCTTGTATGTAGTAATATCCGGGAGGTACATTATAAAAATGATACATGCCTGCAGAATCAATTTCTGCAAAGTCAAAATAAGCATTGAATCCTAAGCTATCGCCGCTCATTAGCCATACGAATCCGTAATCTGCAAGGTTGTTACCGGCAAATATTGTTCCGTACAAATTGGAGAAATTTGTTGAATCACCAACAATAATATTTTGCATTGATTCGAAAATACATCCTGTTGAATCTTCTGTAAACAAGGAAACAAGATAATAACCGGCATCACTGTATGTATGGGTAACATTCTGTCCTGTTACAGTGTTTCCGTCACCAAAATTCCATGTATAAATGGTTGGATAAGCACTATAAGTGTATCCGTTAAAATCAACGCTAAGGTTCTGAATAGTATAGTCAAAGTAGTTTACGCAATCTCCGGGAGAGTTTCCAATATACAAACTGTCGCAGAAAGTACTTTGGCATGTTACCGTACTGTCGTTTTCAATAGTAAGGCAAACTAAATACATTCCTTGCAGCGGAAAAGTATGTAATGGGTTTTGCTCGCTTGATGTTGTTCCGTCGCCGAAGTCCCATAGCCATGAGTTTGGATCTCCATAAGAATAATCAATAAATTGGTAAGTTAAGGGCATACTGTCAAGGTAGTAATAATATATTGCCTGACAATTATTCTGATTACCAATATATACATCCTGACAGGAAGTATAGACACATGTATCATTGGTAATTGAATCTAATGTAGTTGTTGTTAAACAAACTGTATAGAAGGCAACTCCTGCTTGAACAAATGTATGAGTAACAAACTGACCGGTTCCATAAGTTCCGTCACCGAAGTCCCATTCAAAGTTTGCAGATTGCTGATAATTTGAATATACAAGATATCCCTCAAAATCAAAGGTTAACAAATCATTTGTTGTATATACGAAGAAATTTTCACAACCACTACCGGTACCGGAAATAATAAGTAATTCGCAAAAAGTGTCAGTACAATTATTAGTACTATCGGTTATTGTCAGGCAAACATTATATGCTCCTTCATCCTGATAAGTATGAGATGGATTTTGTTCTGTTGAACTTACTCCATCACCCAATTCCCAATACCATGAAGTTGCTGAACCTGTTGGATTAAAACTTTGATCAAAAAAATGATAGGTTAAATAATCAATACTATCGCATACAGAATAAAAATATGCCTGGCAACCGGAAGGTATTGAATCATTGCAAATACTGAAATCAGCGGTAATAGTCAGATTATTAGGATTAAAATATCCAAAGTAATTGTGATAAAACATAACGCAATCATAAGTACCAATTTCAACCATTCCCTGAGTAACACCTCCCAGCTGAATATTATCATTATAATAACCATTATTATCGGTTAAGACCGTATTGTAATAAGATGTCCCTCCGTTAGGAACAGAGTCAATAATAATATTAACTTCGTGATTCGGAATTCCATCTCCTGTTGCAATATCGGTAATATGCCCATTTACAAGTAGTAAATCCTGGGCTGTTACAAACAGAATGCTTATAACAAAAAACCAAAATGTAATTAGAAATTTTTTCATTGTTGTAAATTTTTTAAAGGTTTAACATAGATTTAATAAATTTTTTAATTGCAATTAATAAAAAGAGTGTATAGTGTTTGTTAATAAGACTGGAGGAAAATTAAAAGGTTGCCTGAAACGGGAAAATATTTTGGTTCTATTTTAATTACTGTGGATGTTTTAACATGGAAAGGTTCAATGTTTAAAGTTTGTCCTTAATTGATCTTTAAAATTATTGTGACTAATCAGTATTAAATTATTAATAAAAATTTCTTAACAAATAATATTATTGAATTGAGGTATATGGGAAATAAGGGGAATATGGGAAATATAAGGCAGGGGTCATGTCCTGAAATAGGTTTACACAATGAAGTGTTAATAAGTAAACCTAAAAC
>CAZREZ010000174.1:0-6522 GCA_964599115.1 uncultured Bacteroidales bacterium | reverse complement strand
CTCTATACCCCTATACCCTTATACCTCAATGTCATTAAGTTAAGTAAATGAATAATGAATATCGATTAACGAATAATGATTTTAGATTTTTTATTGCTGATAATATGATACTTCGAAATTCAAAAATCGTTAATCGGTGTTCGATATTCCAAATTCCATTGAGATAAACCCTTAACTTAATGACATTGCCCTATACCCTTATACCCCTATACCTTTATACTTTTATACTTTTTACGACCAAAGTATGTCCGTCCGTATGGATACCATTTTTATAACTTATTTCCCAACCCGAACCCTTACTCCTTCCGAATGACTTGTAAATTCAGGTGCATACATACACTGAATAGTTGTAATGCCGTTTGAAAAATCACCTTTTTGAGACACTATCAAAGGATATTCAAACACATAGGTTCCTTTGTTTAAGTAATTAAAAAAGAAATTAGTGGCAGCATCGCGGGTGCTTTCATAATAACCAAGCCCACCCTGATATTTATAACCTGAAATTACATTTACTGGTTCAAAAGCTGAAGCACGCATGTCTTTCATATGAACATACTCCATTTTCCTGTCAACACGCAAAATAATTCTTACTTTTATTTTGTCGCCTATCTTTAAAATCGTATTTTCTGTAACAGGCTTAATTACAGGACCACCTGGAGTATTCTTTTCTACAAACAGTTTTTTCTCAAGACTCAATGGAGTTTTGTGAGTAGTAATTTTGTCAAGGCCTTCAAAATACTGCCAATAAACAGCACCCCAGGCAACACCTTCGTCATTTTTTGTTACAGTGATATTACCCATATCAGGTTTAATTTCATTGCCTGTCCATGATGTCCAGAAATAGCCTGTGCCTGCTTCTACATTAACGCCATCAATATTTTTCGGGTCTATTTTTTCTTTACCGATAGTAATATCCACCAATTCGTCACTTGCCAGTAAATCGGTTCCTCTGAGCATCAAAGCATAAATAGCTTCAGCAGTTGCTTTTGTGGTTTTCCAGTCCTGGGTTTGTTTTTGTTTCAGCAGCCATATCTTCATTTCTTCAACAGCTATATTATCTTCAGTTACTTCATCAAATGCTTCTATCAGCAACGCCTGAGTTTCAACCGGAGCCTGATACCAGAAATATCCGGCAGGATTTCTCCAGTACATGCCCATTTCGTCGGAATGAAGTGCTTTTTCTTTCAGGGATTTTATTATTGCCAAAGGGGTTGATTTGTAACCGTATCTATTCAGGGCTAAAGCAATCATTCCCTGCATGTAATTATTTTTATCAACCCAGTAATTATCAGCCTGATCTTTAAAATAGTTAAATGCTTTTTCGTTCTTTTTCTGTATTTCAATATCATTCCTGAAAAAACTTCTGGCATACAAATACTGGATTTGAATATAGCTTAGATGATCTTCATTAATTTTTTCAGGATATCTGTTTAGAATATTTTCATAATCTTCATTAATTCTGTCATCCAAATATCTTATGGCTTTTTTAATCATATTCCATGAGTTTTTATTTGACTTACAGCTTTTTATTCCCAGATGGGCGAGATGACCAAAACCGGTAACAATATGCTGTGTGATGTAACGGCTGTCTCTCATGCCTTTGAACCAGGGCCAACCGCCATTAGAAGTTTGCATCTGCTGTAGTTTGAATAAAGTATTTTGCAATTCATTTGACATTTTATTCAGGTCAAACAGCAGAGCGAGTCTTTTCTTTCGTTCGCTTTCATCCTTAGCATTTAACACCCATGGTGTTTCTTCAAGCATTACAGATTTCAGTTCCTGATTTTTCTCCAAATTTGAAAGCAAGGCATCTGGACTAAGATTTTTCCAGCTTTCAAAAATCCTTTTAATTTTTGGACTGGAATTGGCAATGTGTGTTGCAAGACTATTGGCATAATACCGGCTGTAAATTTGTTCGGAACATTCGTAAGGATATTCCATCAGGTAAGGCAATGCCTGAACTGCATACCAGGCAGGATTGGAAGTGAATTCAAGTGTTAATTTATAATTATTTATGGTTGATGATATTGACGAATTTAATAGTTTATTGAACTTAAAATGTTTGGTTTGTTTTCCGTTTATTGGTAATGGCAATGATTCGGTGACAAGTATTCTGTTTGTGAGAACCGGTATTGCCATTTCTTCGCCGTCAGTGAATTTACCGGATTTTGCAGTGATTCGGTAAGTGATAGCATCAATTCCGCAGGGGATTGAAATTGTCCAGTTCAACACCTTACTTTGTCCTTGTTTTACACTAAATGGTTTCCCGAAATTTATATTATTCAAAAGCCCATCAATTGGTTTCATGCTCAGAGCATCAAAAAAATGAAGCTCAGCATAACCCGATAATTCTTTATCAGAAAGATCAACAATTTTTGCACTGAAAGATATTGTGTCGCCTACTCTGAAAAAGCGGGGAGAATTAGGAATAACCATCAGGTCTTTTTGAGTTACAAGGTCTTTTTGTATTTTTCCGATCATCAAATCCTTAGTATAAGCAAGTCCCATCATTTTCCATTTTGTAAGTGATTCGGGGATAGTGAATTTGATAATAACATCTCCGTCATTATTTGTCTCAAGCTCCGGGAAGAAAAATGCAGTTTCATTAAAGTTTCTCCTGACCTGAATTTTGGGGCTTGGTATTACCGGCTGTGTTTGTTCTTCCGAACCTTGTATTTCTGTTTCGGAAGTTGATTTTTTTAAATCATTTTTTTGTTTAGTAACAGGGGTTTCTGATTCGCCTTCAGGCATTGCAGTTGTTGCAAAAACATCTTCGTCAGTCACAGCACCCATTCCTCTTATTTTATATCTGCCATAAAAATTAAAACCGAACCAGTTTAATTTGTCGTAATTGCGGAAAACATAAGATTTTATATCGTGACTTTTAGTTTTATAGTAACGGCTTATTTTTGTTTTAAAAGCATTGTTTGTTTTCCAGCTCAATGTACTGTAATAATTTTTGTAAATATTAAAAAACCAATTGTTTTCCCTGAAAGCGTCCAAAGAGGCATCGTACATTGTTGCAAGCATTTCTGCTGCAACTTTTTCACCTTTCTTCCCTCTAATTTTTATTTTCCATTCTTCTTTTTGACCCGGTAATAATTTGTTTCTGAAAGTTTCAAATTCAAGGGTTAATTCTTTATTTGTGTAAGGAACTTTAATAACAGCATTGTTCTGATAACTTCTGTTATTTTTTACAAAAACCATGTTGATAGCAAAATTTCCGCGGTATTCGTCTTTAATGGGAATTTCAATTAATTTTTGCTGATTGTTTAGTTTTAGCCATTGCCTGCTTTTAATAGTGTCGTTATGCTGGATTTCATAAATAATATTTACATTTTTTTCTTTTGTGCCGATTAAAAACGAGGCATTTTGTCCCGGCTCTCCTTTATCTTTTAACATTGTAAACCAATTGATCGAATTATCGGGAATTACATTTGCTTCAGTTGAATAAACCGTAAAGTAATTTGTGTTTTCAACTTCTTCACCAAAGTTATCTTTAGCTGAAATTTTTAGTTTGTATGTTCCCTGCATCCAATCTTCAATATTGTTGAGTTTCAAAATAGAATCTTTTCCTGTATCAAATGAAATATCTGAAACCATCTTTTCTGTTTCCCGTTTTGAAACATTATCCTCCTCGTCATAAATCTCATTTGGAAAATATTTATAAAACTCTTCTTTATTAATAATAAATAAGTCAGGACGTTGCCATTGCCGTTTTCTGAAAATTCTGTCGGGTTGTTTTAGTTTATAAATTGAAATATTACCTGAAGTACTTACAAATTCTCCGTTAAGATTTTTTGATATTATTTTAAATTCTTTCTGTTTATTTTGATTAACTTTTTCAGGAATGTCAACATTAAGCAATAATGTTTTGTATCCAACAGCAATACTTTCCTCAGTAGAATGAGTTTCACCGTTAATATCGGTTACATCAGCATAAACGATATAATTAAAAACCGGTTTGAATTTTTTATCAATGCTCAGGTCGGGAATTGCTTTAAATTTAATTTCAAATTCACCTTTTTCATCGGTAGTAGTAAAACCGTTTGTAATTTCCATTTCAGTTGATTGCGGATAAATCCATCTCCACCAAAATCCCCAATAAGGATACCTGACTGCTCGCACAACACGGTATTTTACTTTTGCATTGTCAATTGTATTTCCTGCATAAGCTTTTGCTTTTCCAATTACCTTAAGAGTTTCGTTTAATTTATAACTGCCTTTTACAGGATTGAAAGTAACCTCAAATTTCGGGCGCTTGTAATCTTCAACAGAAAAGTAAATCCTGCCTGATTCGTTGGCTATGCTCATTTGTCCGTTCAAAACACCTTGTGGTGCTATAAAAGCTCCGTTTATCGAACCATAATCATTTGAGACCAATGTAAGTTTTGAAACTTCCTGACGGTTAACATCATAAAAAGTTACTGTAGTTTTATAATCAGGTTTGATTTTATATTTGTCGCTTTTTTTTTCTAAAATAATTCCTTTAAAATAAACAGTTTGACCGGGACGGTAAATTGCCCTGTCAGTAAAGAAAAAAGACTTCAGTTTCTTTTCATCACGGCTATAAGAATATCTATACAGATTGAAATAATTGCTGGTGATGAGTGTATCGTTTTTATGTGAGAATTCAACATAAAATGATTTGTCGCCTGATTCTTTTATAATCTCAAAATAACCGTTTTTATCAGTTAGATATTCATTTGATTTATGAAACTCGTAAGTTCTTGCATTGTAATTATATTTTTTAATAAAAATTTGTGCTTTAACATTTTTGACAGGAGTACCGTATTTACGGTCTAAGACATAAAATTCAATGCTACCGCCAGTTTTTCGCTGGCTGATAAAACTGATGTTTGAAATCCATAGCGAACTGTAAGATACAGAATTTTTTAAGGAGAAATCTTTATCGGTTCCAACCAAAATAACATAATAACCCAAAGGAATTTCAGGCATTTTGATCTCAACCGAATGATTTTGAAAATCACCGTCATTAAATAGGTCAACCTGCCACTCCTTAACCGGAACTAATTTTTTATATTCATTAATTAAATTTTCTTTTTTCAGATTTAGTTTTAGGTCCCTGTCTTTTTCAGGATTGATTTTTATAATTCTGATATTAATGCCTGATATGTTGGTATAAGAAATAAGACCAAGGAACGGTTTATCAGGTATATTTGCATATTCGGTTGTAAGACTCAGTGAAGTTTCTTTGATTTGGTTAAGGAGGATTTTGCAGTTTTTTGCTCCGTCGGATTTAGAGAAACGCTTTATAGCATCTTCACAGACTTCATACGCTTTCTTTTTATCCCATTTATATTTGTCGGAAACAAGAGGCTGATATTGCTGACCTTTCTGAAAATATTGCTTTGCAATTTCGTAAGAAACATCTGTTGAATTCGGGAAATTAAAATATTTCTTTTCAAGATTTAATAAAGCGTTGAGGTAAATACTGTCTTTAAGTTCAATGCCATAAGCATTTTGATTTACAAATTTCAGGCGTTTTATATCAACATCAATCAGTGCTGCCGGATTTTTATCCTTAAGGTGAAAAGCAATTAAATCCTGTAATATTTCAATAGCATAAAATTTAAGCGAAAGTGAATCTTTGGTTGTAATTTTCAGTTTTACGAAGTTTTGGGCCGGCTCAAAATATTCTTTTTTGTTGAGTTCAAATTTGAAAACAGGCTGAGTGAGTGAACTTTCATCATTCATGAAAAAATCTATTGCACGGTGGGCAAGAAAATCATATAAGAACGGATGGTATTTTTTTGATTTTTTTTCTTCTTTAAGGATAATATTGAATTTTTCTAATGGTGTTTTTTTCAGTTCAGTGGGGTTTTTCAGCGAAAGCATATAATTTGAAATAATTTCCTGCATTATTTTTTTCAGGTCCCAGGTTTTAATGTCGTTACTTTTAATATTAATAGTTTTGGTACGGTTTAAAAATTTGTAACGGTTAACTTGATAGTAACCCCAGTAAATTTCTGCAAGAATAGAATGAAGAATTTGTTTTACAGGCTCATCCGAAATTTTTATTTCTTTATTAAGATCAATAATTATTTTTTCAACAAAATCTTCCTGAAAATCACCCTGAAGGCGCATTTTAAACAATATTGCTTTAATGAACTGGGGCGCATTATTTGATTTTTTTGCCCGTTCACAAATTATTTCAACAACCTTTAAAGCTGATTTGGGTAATCCTTGATTTATAAAATTATCAACTTTTTTCCAGTCTTTTTCATAATCATCATTGTCAACAGGAAAGTCTAAAACTATTTGTTGCGAGTTTTTTTGATTTTTTACTGAGAAGCCGGTTAAGATTGCCGTAATACTTAGTAAAGTTATCAGAATTAAGATCTTTGTTTTCATTATATTAAAAATTAGTTTATGTAAAATTAAGTGAAATCAAAATTTGCATTATTAAAATTTAAACAAATATTGTACCTTATTATAAGGTATAAATTAAAAATTAAAAATTAAAAATTAAAAACATCAAATAAATTCCAATAAATCAAT
>CAZREZ010000173.1:0-6571 GCA_964599115.1 uncultured Bacteroidales bacterium | reverse complement strand
GATGTCGAAAGATGAAAAGCAGGTGATGAATGTTCTTGAGAAAACAAAAAATTTCTTATTAATTATCAACTATCTTATCAGAGTTACCTTACCATAAATCTCGGAATTTGCACCTAAATTATCTTTATAAGCAATATAATAAACATAAGTACCAACAGGAGCATCCTTGCCGTCCCAGCCCTCACTTATATCATTTGTAAAGAAAATCATTTCACCCAAAATGGTTGTGAAATAACAGGACTTGTAAAATATAATAATATAATTATGGATATAAAGTTTCTTATTGTTTTAAAACTAAACATATCTTTTGTGTTTTGATTATTGCTAAATAAATATTCAAGGTTGATATTTTGTCAAGTTTCAAAGAATAATAAATAAAATAAAGTCGGATATTAGATATAGAATGTTTAATTATGAATGCAAAATAAAAATAATTTCTTCTCTGTATCTAATATTTTTTAATTTTACCAACTGTAAATTTAAAATCCAAAATCATAAATCTAAAATCATAAATCTAAAATCTAAAATTATATGGAACACATAAAAAATTACATTGAAGAAAACAAGAAACGTTTTTTAGATGAATTGTTTGATTTAATTAAAATTCCTTCAATCAGTTCGGAGACGAAGCACAAAGATGATATGTTAAAAACTGCAGAGTTATGGAAAGATACAATTTTAAAAGCCGGTGTCGATAAAGCAGAAGTTATTCCCACAGAAGGAAATCCAGTGGTTTACGGTGAAAAAACGATTTGTAAGGATGGCCCGACGGTTTTGGTTTACGGACATTATGATGTGATGCCTGTTGACCCCTTAGGACTATGGAAATCACCTCCTTTTGAACCGGAAATCAGGGATGGGAAGATCTATGCACGTGGTGCAGACGATGACAAAGGACAATCATTTATGCATGCTAAAGCATTTGAATTAATGATAAAAACAAATACTTTGCCTTGTAATGTTAAATTTATGATTGAGGGCGAAGAAGAAATCGGTTCTGTAAGCCTTGCAAAATTTTGCAAAGACAATAAAGAAATATTAAAGGCTGACATTATTCTTGTTTCCGACACAAGTATGATAGCACAGGATACTCCTTCAATAACCACAGGTTTGCGGGGTTTAAGTTATATGGAAGTTGAAGTTGCGGGGCCTAACAAAGACCTGCATTCAGGAATTTTCGGAGGTGCCGTTGCTAATCCGATAAATATACTTACAAAAATGATAGCCAGACTGACAGACGAAAATAATCATATTACAATACCAGGTTTTTATGACGATGTTGATATCCTCAGTGATGAAGAAAGAGCTGAAATGGCAAAAGCTCCCTTTAGTTTAGAAAAATACAAAAAAGCATTGGATATTAATGAAGTATGGGGCGAAAAAGGTTATTCAACAAACGAACGTACAGGTATTAGGCCGTCACTTGATGTGAACGGTATTTGGGGCGGTTATATCGGTGAAGGTGCCAAAACCGTTATTCCTTCAAAAGCTTACGCAAAAATATCTATGCGATTAGTTCCACATCAGAATCATGAGAAAATAGACAAATTATTTGAAGATTATTTTAAAGCTATTGCCCCTTCTTGTGTAAAAGTAAAAGTGAAATCATTACATGGAGGACAATCCTACGTCTCACCAACTGATATTCCTGCATACAAAGCCGCAGATATGGCTTATACAAAAGCTTTTGGTAAAAAACCTGTTCCTGTTAGAAGTGGTGGAAGCATCCCAATTATTTCAACTTTTGAAGAAATTCTCGGCATCAAATCAATTTTAATGGGCTTCGGACTGGAATCGGATGCAATCCATTCACCTAATGAAAATTATCCTTTGTTCAATTTTTATAAAGGAATTGAAACAATTCCGTATTTCTATAAATATTTTACCGAATTGATGAAATAGACACTTTGTATAAAATTTTTATGGATTAGATACTTAGTTAGTTTTTGGCTATAATGTCGAAGTATTTATTTAAAATTAAAACCACATTCGGTGGGATATTACGAATAATTACGGATTACGAGAACTCGCACACGTAATCCGTAACTCGTAATTCGTAAAATACCTGATCATGAAAAAAACAGGTTTTATAATTTTACTGATTCTTTCTTTAAATATTGTATGTGTTACTCATGCACAGAACAATAAAAAATTCTTTTTTGATGAAGTTGATGTTTCGGTAAACAGAACATTTTTAAATGATAATAATACTACCAACAAATATGGATTCGGAATTGGAATCTTTCACTCATGGTTTTATCCCAAAAAATTTAATCTGACTTTTGGTTTTGAATATAACAAAACAAATCAAAAGAAAGATTGTATTTCTGCCGGACGCTTTTCACATTATGAAGATATTACTTATACGATTAACACAATTTCCTTTCCTCTTTTAATCAGGATTAATTTTGGTAAAAACATTCGGTTATTTTTTGAAACCGGTGCTTCTCTTGATATTGTCTGTAATGTTAAGAGAAAAGGCAAAATGATAACCTGCTATCCCAATGAGAATAATATACTTGAATATGAAGAAAAAAATATAGATAATAAAGCAACAGGTTTTGCCTCAACTGATTTCGGGTTAATCGGTGGAATTGGAATTAAAATACCCGTAAAAAAGGTAGAAATAATTTTTAAAACCGATTATCATTACGGCTTAAAATATCTATATTATTATCAGAGTGATGTTTATAATAATTACGGAAGAATTGTAATAGGTTTAAAGTATAATTACAGCAACAAAGAAAGAAAAACAAATCAGGGCAAACGTAAAAATAATGAAACTTTTTTGTAATTTCTAATTTAACCACCCCTACCCCCAATGTCATTAAGTTAAGGATTTATCTCAATGGAATTTGGAATATCGAACACCGATTAACGATTTTTGAATTTCGAAGTATCATATTATCAGCAATAAAAAATCTAAAATCATTATTCGTTAATCGATATTCATTATTCATTTGCTTAACTTAATGACATTGCCCCTAACCCTCTTAAAATTAGGAGTGGATGTATTTGCAAATATTCCCTCACTCCATTACTCCATCACTCCATCTTATTCTTGCCTCTTATCAAACTCCCTGACTCCCCTATCAAGAAAATCGACAAATTCATCAATATCTTTATCATAAGCCCTTGGTTCAACTAAAAGCTTTTCATCATGATCAAGTAAAACGTAATACGGTTGTGCATTTACATTAAATCTGGAAATTTGAAAATCAGTATTTTTTCTCCCAATAGTTTTTTTAACCTTTCCATCAACAGTTGAGGTTATCCATTCGGATTCGGGAAGCTCTGTTCTGTCATCAACATATAAAGCAATAATAACATAATCTTCACTCAAACGTTTTAACACCTCAGGATCAGGCCATACGGTTTTTTCCATCACTTTGCAATTTACGCATGCATGCCCCTTAAAATCAAGAAGAATCGGTTTATTTAATTCTTCTGCACATGCTAATCCCTGTTCATAATCAAAATATCCTTGTAATCCATGAGGTAACTTAAACAAGTCAGCATATTTAGGTTCCTCACAAATATTTGATTTATAATCTGTAGAAACAGCACTCCCTTTGCTTTTACTAAAAATTTCAATTAAATTAAAAGACGATTCAGAAGGTAAAAATCCTGAAACTGCTTTTAAGGGTGCACCAAACATACCTGGTATCAAATAAACAACAAATGTAAAAGTTAAAATAATCAAAAATAAACGAGGTACACCAATATAATTTATATCGCTGTCGTGAGCAAACTTGATTTTTCCCAATAAATAAAAACCCAGCAAAGCAAACAATACTATCCAAACCGCTATAAAAAATTCACGTGTTATCCCCCACCCTAAAGCCTGGTTCGGTACAAGAAGAAACTTCATACCAAGAGCAAGTATAATAAATCCAAGAACAACTTTTACCGAATTTAACCAACCACCTGATTTGGGTAATTTGTTAAGCCAGGAAGGAAAAAATGCTAATATTGTGAAAGGTAATGCAAAAGCTAATGAAAAGCCAAACATCCCGATTGTTGGCTTAATTATGCTTCCTGTTGATGCTTCAACTAAAATACCACCAACAAAAGGAGCAGTACACGAAAATGATACAAGAACTAAAGTGAGAGCCATAAAAAATGCTCCTATTAAACCACCTTTGTCAGCTTGTTTATCAGATTTATTGGTTAATGATGATGGCAAAACAAACTCAAACAATCCAAAGAAAGATGTCGCAAAAGCTGTAAATAATAAGAAAAATATAATATTTGTTATCCAGTTACTGCTTATATCTTTTATTGATTCCGAGCCAAACAAAACCGTAACAAGCACACCAATAAAAGTATAAATTACTATTATTGAAAGTCCATAAAACAAAGCATTTGTTTTTGCACGTACTTTATTTTTACTGCTGTTCATAAAAAATGTTACAGTCATTGGTATCATTGGATAAACACAAGGTGTTAATGCTCCTGCAAAGCCAGCCAAAAGTGCAATAACGAAGAATACCCACAAAGATTCGCTCCCTGATTCTGAAGCTGTTGGTGTGGTGCTTATTGATTCCATAATTATCTCTTCCTCTTTTTCTTCCTTTGGCTTACTGTCATCAACTACCTGTTCTACTCCTGAAAATTTAAACTCAAAGTCAACATCATTAGGTGGAAGGCATCTTGTGTTGTCACAACACATGAATGTTACAAAACCTTTGATAGTAAAAGGAGAATCGGATAACAATTTAACTTTTTGTTTAAAAATCGCTTTATCTGAAAAATATTTCAGATTCATTTCAAAATTAGGATCATACTCCTTAATAGACTCCGATTCAGTAACTTCACCAATTAATTCATATTTACCGTTTTCCGAAAAAGTAAAAGTTGTAGCTGGTGGGGTCATTGCAATGTCCTGCGAATATAAATGCCATTTCTTTTCAATTTTGGCTGTAAAAATCAATTCAGATTCATTTTCACCAATAATTCTGCTGTCGAATTCCCATTTTACAGGTTCCAAAATCTGTGAAAATCCTATAAGGTTTAATACTAAAACAAGTATTATTGTATTAACTGTTTTTAAAAATGATAAATTTTTTTGCATGTTTTATAATATTTTTTTTGAATTTTCAAATATAATATATTTAAGATTATAGATACAAAAGATTTGAGATTTAAGAATTAAGATTTGAGATTTGAGATTTTAGATTAAGAATATTGTAACTAATCATTTTATTAATCAGTAGCCGGGAAATACTCAATCTGAAATATTTTTTTTGTTCTTTTAGTTATTTTAAACCTGTTATCAATTCGAAAACCGACTATCCAAACAATTTTATTACCCGAACAAAGCAGCCATGCATTTTCCTTATCAAGAAGACTGAATTTCCGGTCAATAAAAAAATCACTTAGTTTTTTTCTGGAATTTAATCCCAAAGGATAAAAATAATCTCCCTCTTTCCATTTTTTCAGAATCAATGGAAATTTTAATTTTTCATGATCAAGACATGCAATATTATTGCTTTGCGGAATTTTAAAATCTCTTACTGAAAACACTTTATCAATTTTTAAATTAATAGGTTCATCAATGCTTTCTTCATTAACAATGTATTGTTCTACTGAATGATCTTGGTGTTTTTGTGGAGTAATAATTAACTCTTCCCTGTCTTTGATCAACCGGTGAGTTGGCGAAAAAAACTGCTTACCTGAAATATCATCAAGTGCAGCTACAATATCTTCAATCACATTGAAACTGAAATTATATGGATATAAAAACTCATACAAATATGTTGATAAAGAGTCTGATTTTTTTAATTTTTTTATCGGGAAAACAATTTTATCTTCCTGAATTTCTATAATTTTATTTTTTTCTCTCTCTATGTGACCGGCATAAATTTTTTCCGTTTCCCTGAACCGTTCAATATTTTTATTTATAATTTGTTCAAATTCGGGATTAATATCTTTTAAAAGTGGAATTATACTATGTCTTATCTTATTCCTAAGATATTTTTCTGATTTATTGGAAGAGTCTTCCCTGAACTTTAAATTATTTTTTTTCCGGAAATCTTCAATTCTTTTCCTGTTTGAAAATAAAAGCGGATGAATGATATTATTTTGTTTGGGTAAAATTCCGTGTAATCCGGCAATGCCTGTTCCTCTTAAAATATTGATAAAAAACGTTTCAATCTGGTCGTCTGAATGATGAGCTGCTGCAACGTATTTGTAATTTTCAGACTTTAATAATTCTTCAAACCAAATATACCTGAGCTCACGGGCAGCCATTTGAATTGAAATACCATTTGAAACGGCATATTTATTTGTTTCAAAAGTTTTCAAATAAAATTTTGCCTTATATTTATTTGCCAAATCTCTGACAAACTTCTCATCCTCGTCCGATTCTTTACCACGCAATTTAAAATTACAATGAGCTATTCCAAACTTATATCCGGCCAAATAAAACAGCTCGCACATAACCACCGAATCAACACCTCCGCTAACTGCAAGCAAAATTTTATCAACTGGTTTAAATAATTTTTCCTTTTGACAATATTTAATAAATTCGATTAACATATGGTACAAAATTAGTAAAAAATGGGATTAA
>CAZREZ010000172.1:0-6594 GCA_964599115.1 uncultured Bacteroidales bacterium | reverse complement strand
TTTGAATGATTATAGAATGAAAAACTAAATTAATTTTTAGGTAAAAAATCGCCGAGTCTTTCGGGACTTGAAAATATATATGCAGAATCTATTAGTGATTTAATAATCGTTACTAATGATTCATTATCAACATGTGAAGTTCAAAGCATTTGCAATTATCTGTCCAGCCCAAATGGAAATATTAATATCCATGATAACGCAACGGGTTGTAATAGTCAGGCAGAAGTAGAAGAAGCTTGTGAGTCTGTTTTGGTTCCGGATATAAATGTCGAATCTGAATTTTTGATATATCCTAATCCTGCCAGAAAAGAAATTTTTGTTTTAGTTGAGAATGGAATAATTATAAATGAAGTAAATATCTACAACCAGATCGGGCAGAAAGTATTGCATAAAAAACGAGTAACCAATACAATTGATGTTTCAAAACTCAGGCAAGGGATCTATGTTATTGAATTGGTTACTAATAATTCGAAAATCAGAGAGAAATTGGTAATAAGATAAGGAATACTTGAGATTTGAGATTTTAGATTTTAGATTTAAGATTGAGAGAAATTGATAATAAGATAAAAGCATAGTATAATAAATTAACGAATCGGGAAAACGGAAAACGTAATTCGTAATTAAAGTCATCTCGAGTGAAGACGAGAGACGTAATCCTAAAATACTTAAGAACAGTTTTTTTAACTAAAATAATGATAATACAAAAAAATAAACTGCTATGAAAAAATTAACTTTATTAATCGTTTTAGCCTTCATCATCCAGGCTGCCGGTTCATCCCAACCCTGCCTGCCTGAAGGAATTACATTTACAACTCAGGCTGAAATTGATAATTTTCAAACAAATCACCCTAATTGTACGGAAATAGAAGGTGATGTTAAGATTCATGGGGATGAAATAACTAATTTAAACGGATTAAGTGTTTTGACAGCTTTTGGAGGAAGTCTTTTGATCGGTGAATATTATAGCAGTAGTAATCCCGTTCTGACCAATTTAACAGGCCTTGACAATGTGACATCTATCGGGGGTGATCTTTTTATTAGTTGGAATAATGCCCTGATAAGTTTAACCGGTATTAACAATGTGGCTTTTATAGATGGATACCTTTGGATTAAAGACAACGCAGCCCTGACAAGTTTAACCGGACTTGAAAATATTACTTCCAATGAGGAAGGCCTTTATATTAAAAACAATCCTGCCCTGACAAGTTTAACCGGTCTTCAAAATGTAACTTCTATATGGGGAGACTTTTATATTGAGACCAACTCTTCCCTGACAAGTTTATTAGGACTTGACAATTTGTCTTCTATCTTGGGAGACCTTTATATCAAAGATAACGATGCCCTGACAAGTTTAACCGGTCTTGAAAATGTTACTTCTATCGTGGGAGAACTTATTATTGATAACAACGCTACCCTAACCAGTTTAGCAGCCCTTAACAATCTGACTTCCATAGCAGAATATCTTTCAATTAATAGCAACTATGCTCTGACAAATTTAATTGGCCTTGAAAATGTTACTTCAATCGGGGGAGGTCTTTATATTAATTACAATATTGCCCTAACCAGTTTAACAGCCCTTTACAATGTGACTTCTATCGGGGGAAACTTTACAATTAGTGGCAACTATGCCCTGACAAGTTTAACAGGTCTTGAAAATGTTACTTCTATCGGGGGAGACCTTTCAATTAGATATTGTACTTCCTTGACAAGTTTATCAGGAATTGAAAATGTGACTTCCGTTGGAGACAATCTTGGTATAAATCACAATAATGCTCTTACAAGTTTAGCAGGTCTGGGTAATATTTCTTCTATTGGTGGAGATTTCTCTATTGGAGGCAACAATAGTCTAACAAGTTTAACCGGCTTAGGAAGTGTGGATACTATCTTTGGAAACTTTTGGATTAGTAACAACAATGCCCTAATAAATTTGACAGGAATGGAAAATATTACTTTTATTGAAGGGTATGTTTGGATTAAAGAAAACAATATACTTACCAGTTTAACAGGTCTTGATAATATTACATCCATCGGAGGAAATTTTTGGATTTATAACAACACTGCTCTGACAAGCTTATCAGGCCTTAATAATGTGACTACATTAGGAGGTTATCTTTCTATTTTTTGGAACCATAATTTACAAAGTTTAGCAGGTCTTGACAATTTGGCTTCCATTGGAGGATACTTTAAAGTTGAAAGCAACGATGCTTTTTCAAGTTTTTCCAGTCTTGATAATTTATCTTTTATCGGTGAATATTTTGTTATTAAAGATAACAATGCTCTAATAAGTTTATCAGGCTTGGAAAACCTGGTTTCCATTGGTGAATATCTTTATATTGAGGAGAATCATGCTCTAACAAGTTTAGATGGTCTGGATAATTTGGTTTCTATTGGTGGAAACTGTAAAATTTATTATAATTCTGATTTAGCAAATATTGCGAGTCTAAATAGTTTGATTACTATAGGGGGAAGCCTTCATATTGAATACAATGAAGATTTAACAAGTTTATCGGGCTTGGATAATTTGACCTCTATAGATGACTACCTGCTTATTCAAAATAATTTTAATCTATTAGATATAACAAGTCTGAATAATTTAACACACATTGGTGGATATCTTAAGCTTTTTGGTAATAGTGATTTGATAAACTTATCAGGCCTTGAAAATGTTACTTCAGTAAATGGACTTATTATTAGTTGTAATAGCATAACAAGCTTGACAGGTCTTGATAATTTGGTTTCTGTTAATGGTGAATTTACAATTAAACAGAACAGCTCTCTTACAAATCTATCAGGGCTTGAAAATGTAACTTCAATTGAGGGGGATTTTACGATTTATGAAAACGGTGTTTTGGTAAATTTATCAGGGCTAAATAATTTGACTTCCATTGGCGGATATGCTGAAATCAGAAGCAATGCTGCTCTAACAAGTTTGGATGGTTTGGAGAATTTGACTTCTACCGGTGGGGAGCTTAAAATTGTGAACAATGATGGATTGATAAATTTAATTGGCCTGGATAATTTAATCTCAATTGGTGGAGATCTTAATATTAGTTATAACGATTTGCTTAATAGTTTATCCGGGCTGGACAATGTAATATTTGTGAGGAATGACCTTAAGTTTATGTTTAACGATTCACTAATAAATTTTACAGGACTGGGTAATATTGTTTCAATTGGTGGAGACCTTTATATTGAAGATAATGCTTCGCTGTTAAGCTTAACAGGTTTGGAAAGTGTAGTTTATGTTTATGGACGTCTTTGGCTTTCTGACAACAATACCCTAACAAATTTATCAGGTTTGGATAATGTAACATATATATGGGAAGGTGTCTGGATTAAGAACAATGATACTCTTACAAGATTAACCAGCCTAAATAATGTAACATCAATATGGGGACCTCTTTGGATTGAGTCTAATGATGCTCTTACCAGCCTAATAGGTCTGGAAAATATTTATACAGAGTCTATTAGTGATTTATACATAACCGATAATTCTTCATTATCCACATGTGAAGTACAAAGTGTTTGTGATTATTTGGTCAATCCAAACGGAGTTATTGAAATCCATGATAACGCAACAGGTTGTAATAGTCAGGCAGAAGTAGAAGAAGCTTGTGAGACTGTTTGTGTTCCGGATAGAAATGTCGAATCTATATTTTTGATATATCCTAATCCTGCAAAAAAGGAACTTTTTATTTCTTGCAATAATGGAATAATTATAAAAGAAGTAAATATTTATAACAAGATCGGGCAGAAAGTATTACATAAAAAACGAATAACCAATACAATTGATGTTTCAAAACTCCGGCAAGGGATGTATGTTATTGAATTGGTCTCAAGTGAATTAAAAATAAGAGAGAAATTGATAATAAGATAGGGAATAGTTTAGATTTGAGATTTGAGATTTGAGATTTGAGATTTGAGATTTGAGATTTAAGATTTATGATTTGAGATTGAGAGAAATTTATAATAAGATAAATGCACATGGTAAAAACTTAATTTACTTAAAAAATGATTCAAACACGAATTTAATCGGAGAGGAAAGACGGACTCAGAAAGCTTTCGAGGGAAGACGAAAAACGTAATTCGTAATCCGTAATCCGTAAATCTTTAATGACAGTCTTTTCCACTAAAATAATGGAAATAATAAAAAACAAACTGCTATGAAAAAATTAACATTACTTATCGTTTTAGCCTTCATCATCCAGGCTACCGCATCATCACAACCCTGCCTGCCTGAAGGGATTACATTTACAACGCAAGCCCAGATAGACAATTTTCAAACAAACTATCCCAACTGTACTGAAATAGTGGGTGATGTAATCATTGCAGGTGATGATATCACGAATCTGAACGGATTAAATGTACTAACTTCAATCGGTGGGTATCTTTGGATAGGTAATTATTGGGGTGGCAATCCTATTTTGACAAGTTTAACAGGCTTGGATAATGTGACTACTATCGGGGGAGATCTAAAGGTTAATAGAAATAATATTTTGACAAATCTAACAGGCCTTGCCAATGTGACTTTCATCGGTGGAGAAATTGAAATTTGTGATAATGATTCCCTGACTAATTTAACTGGACTGGAAAACATTACTTCTGTTATGTGGAATCTAATTATTGGTGATTATGATTGTGGTGGTAATTCATCCCTTACAAGTTTAACTGGTTTGGATAATATAACTTCAATTGGTGGAGGTCTTTATATTAAAAGCAATGATGCTCTTTCAAGCTTATCAGTACTTACTAATGTAACTTTTGTCGGAGGAAACATTGTAATTGGGAGCAATGGTTCCCTGACAAATTTAACAGGCTTTAATAACTTGACTTATATTATTGAAGGACTTGATATTAGTTTCAATAATGCTTTAACCAGTATAGGAGGACTAGATAATTTGACTTCTATCGGTGGACATTTATGGATAAAATACAATAGTGCCCTTACCATATTAACTGGTCTCGATAATTTGACTTCTATTGGGGAAGAACTTGATATTCACGGTAATTATGACCTTACCAGTTTAACTGGTCTAGATAATGTAATCTCTATAGGGGGAGATATAGTAATTTATAACAATAACGACCTTGTTAGTTTGACAGGATTGGAAAACTTATCTTCTATCGTAGGAAATTTAAAAATTGGTCATTTTCTCTTCGGTGGAAATTCATCCCTCACAAATTTAACAGGTCTGGACAATGTAACTTCAATCGGGGAAAACATTTGGATTAAAAAAAATCATGCCCTAATCAATTTAACAGGCCTAAATAAAGTAAGTTCTATTGGAGGAGGCCTTCTGATTTTTGATAATGATGTTTTGATAAACTTAATTGGTTTAGACAATGTGATTTACCTCGGGGGATACATTCAAATTAATGATAACTATGCCATGACCAATTTAGCAGGATTAGAAAACCTAACTTCTATTGAGGGGGACTTGAATATCGGTGATAATGTTGAAGGTGGTAATCCCTCCATGACCAGTTTATCTGGGCTTGACAACTTGACTTATGTTGGGGGGAACCTGTGGATTGGGGATAATGATTCCCTAACAAGTTTAACAAGCCTTTATAACTTGACTTCTGTCGTTGGAGGCCTTAGTATTAGAGACAATGATGCCCTAACCAATTTAAGTGGCCTGGATAATATTGATGCCGGATCTATTAGTGGTCTGGGTATAGTCGATAATTCTTCATTATCCAAATGCGAAGTTCAAAGTGTTTGCGATTATCTGTCCAGCCCAAATGCAAATATTTCAATTCATGATAACGCAACGGGATGCAATAGCAGAGAAGAAATAGAAGAGGCTTGTGAGACTATTTGGATTCCAGATATTAATCTCAAATCTGAATTTTCAATATATCCTAATCCTGCAAAAAAGGAGTTATATATTTCAAGCAAGAATGGAATAATTATTAATGAAGTGAATATTTTTAATCATATCGGGCAGAAAGTATTACATAAAAAACGAATAACCAATACAATTGATGTTTCAAAACTCAGGCGAGGAATTTATATTATTGAATTGTTTACTAATAATTCGAAAATCAGAGAGAAATTGATAATAAGGTAGGGAATACATGAGATTTAAGATTTGAGATTTGAGATTGAGAGAAATTTATAATAAGATAAATGCATAGTATAATATACTAATTCTTAACAGGTTTGCGAAGCATAGCTGTTTAGAAGTAGTTATGCGTGCGGAATAGACCTATAAAACTTTTAGATTTCTGTTCCGCATTAGTATAAATTAACGAATCGGAAAGACGGAAATCGTAATCCGTAATTAATGTCATCTCGAGCGAAGACGAGAGACGTAATCCGTAAATCTTTATGAACAGTCTTTTCAACTAAAATAATGGAAATACCAAAAAATTAACTATCATGAAAAAATTAACTTTCTTAATCGTTTTAACCTTCATCATCCAGGCTTTTGCATCATCCCAACCCTGCCTGCCTGAAGGAATTACATTTTCAACTCAGGTAGCAATTGACAATTTTCAGACAAATTATCCCAACTGTACTGAAATAGAAGGTGATGTTGAGATTAATGGGAATGATATCACTAATTTAAACGGATTAAATGTTTTGAC
>CAZREZ010000171.1:2041-6599 GCA_964599115.1 uncultured Bacteroidales bacterium | reverse complement strand
ACTTAAAAATGGATAAAATAGATGGCATGGATTTATTTAATGATCTAAGAAAAAAAGAACCTGATTTGCCTGTAGCTATTGTTACAGGTTATCCCAGCATGGACACGGCAATAGAATCTGTGAAATTACATGCTTCAGATTACATATTAAAACCATTTACTCCTGAAGAAATTCTAAAATCCGTGAACCGGATTCTACCTCAAAAAGAGACTCTCACTAAAGTAGTTAAAAGTAAATCAACAAAACAATTAGACTGGAAACCATCTTATGAACCGATCCAATTCAATGAAATTGCCTGGATACAACAGGGCAAAGATGGCTCAATACGCGTAGGTGGACAACTTCCCAATTTTATTTCAAGTAATATTAATGATTTACTAATTCCTAAAGTTAATGATATTACTTATTCTGGCTTACCTTTAGCAGGTGCTGTTTTAACTGATCAATCCAAGATCACGATCCCATCTCCTGTATCAGGCAAAATAATTGAAGTCAACCATAAATTAGCAGAAAATCCATCTAACATAAAAGAAATTTCTTTTGAAAATAGTTGGATAGCTAAAATCGAACCTTTTGATATTGAAAAAGATTTGCAAGCCACTCAAATACACAATGTAACTCTACTTTGTAAAAACTCGGATGAAGTAAATGAATATTTGCCGAGGTTTATTGATTTGGGCTGTATTGTTAATCATGTAGATACTCTTGAAAAAGTAGTAATTAATTTATCAAAAAAAAAAAACAAAGTTATTTTTATAGATGCGGCATCTTTATCTGATGACGGACCTGAATGTGTTAGAATAATAAATCAGGAAATTCCAGAAGCAAAAGTTGTTATAATTGGAAAATCTGATTCGGAATTAGAAGACGCCTTTAGAAAGAATAAAATATTTTATTACTGCGTTAGTTCTCTTTTTAATAATGAAATTACAGATATTCTTTACAGTGTCTTTTCTTCACCACAAGATGATGAAGTATTTGAATCCTGCTCGTTAAGTCCTATACCTCAATCAATCAGAAGAGTACATATTACTAATAAACATAGCAAAAAAGTTACACTATTAGTTTTCGGAGATCTGATTTACAACAACTTAGACATAGGTTATATTCTTATTAATAAGCTTGTAGAAAAGTCTTTCCCTATTGAAGTAGCTCGTGGCATCAATTATTCCAATCCGGATGGTTCAACAGGAAAGGAAATCATCGAAAATAATAAAGAAAATAACGATCTTATAATAACTTTCCAGTCTAAAGACTCAAACAAACTTCCCGGACAAATACAAAAGGAGGTTGAAAAATACACAAATGATGATGGATCGGATAGCAGAATAATCAATTTAGTTATCCAACCAAAAATAATTGAAGAAAATGAATATATGATTTTCAATAATACAACTACAAAAGCTGTAGCAAAATTAATATTTGATGAGATGACATCCTGAGTATTTTAGGTACTTAGATGAAAAACTATAATCCCGATTCCGGTATTCTATCAGGATCGGGATTAACAATGTTAACTAATGTCAGTCTATAAACTAAGTATTTATAATCATTCAAAAAAATAGTGATATGATAACCTTAATTGCACTAATAATTTCAATTTTACTTCAATTCGTAGCAGCGATATATTCCATTAGATTAACCAAAGTAACAAAATATCGCCTATCGTGGATACTAATTTCAGTCGGATTTTTGTTTATGGCAATAAGACGTTTTATTGAGTTTATTTCGTTTCTTGGTGGAGATTATTTTAAAGATTTAAGTATTTTGAATAACTGGCTGGGAATCATTACTTCACTCTTAATTACTGCCGGAGTAATATTGATAACCGAATTATTTAACTATTTGAAAAAAGTAGAAAAAGCAAGAGAAGAATCAGAAAAAGAAATTTTAAATGCAATTATTAAAACCGAAGAAAAAGAAAGAAAACGATTTGCCAAAGACCTTCACGATGGCTTAGGACCAATTTTATCAACTGTTAAATTATCAATTTCAACACTCTCGCAAATAGAACAAAAAAAAAGAAATAAAGAAATAATTTCAAACACTGAAGTTGTAATCAACGAAGCACTAAAAAGTATTAAAGAAATATCAAATAATTTAAGCCCGCATATTTTAAATAATTTCGGGCTTGCAAGTGCTATAAAATCATTCACAAATAAAATCGTAAAATCAAAAACAATTAATATTTCTTTTTATTCTAATATGCACGACGAAAGACTTGACGAAAATGTTGAGGTTGTATTATACAGGATTGTTTGCGAGCTTATGAATAATACCGTGAAACATGCATTAGCAAATAATATCGGAATTGATCTTATAAAAAATAATAACCTTGTAAAATTAGCTTATACAGACGATGGGAAAGGTTTTAATGTGGAAAAAGTTCTTAATGAAAAAACTTCGGGAATGGGTTATTCAAATATGTTAACAAGAATCAAATCACTCAAGGGAAAATTAAATATTATAAGTAGTAAAGAAAAAGGAACTGAAGTTATTATTGAAGTAAGTGTCTAACTAGAAGAGTTCGTCCATAAAGTCCGAAAGTTTAAATAAAAATATAAACGTTTATGAAAATCAAAGTTATAATAGTAGATGATCATACATTATTCAGGAACGGATTAAGTTTATTGCTTAATAGTTTTGATGATATTGAAGTGGTTGCTGAAGCTTCCAACGGAAAAGAATTTATTGAAAATCTCGGTAAAAACGATGTTGATGTTATTCTGATGGATATTGATATGCCCGAAATGAATGGAATTGATGCAACAAAAATTGCAATAGACAAATATCCCGAACTGAAAATTATCACTCTATCAATGTATGGAGAAGGCGAATATTATTATAAAATGATAAACGCCGGAGTTAAAGGATTTTTACTTAAAAATTCAGATATTAACGAAGTAAAAAAAGCAATTCAGGTTGTGGCTGATGGCTCAACGTATTTTTCAGAAGAAATACTTTATAATATTGTAAAAAATATAAGGTCAATAAATGTTATTGAATCAAATCCCGATGATTTGTCAAAACGTGAAATAGAAATTTTAGTTCAGATTTGTAAGGGCTTATCAAATAAAGAAATAGCAGAACTGCTAAATATCAGTAAACGAACTGTTGATAAACACAGAGAAAATTTACTTAGCAAAACTCATTCAAAAAATACTGCTAACCTTGTGATGTATGCAATAAAAAACAAAATTATTAAAGTTTGAACCTGGAAACATTAACGTAGCTAAACAATTTTCATTAATTGCCTTTCCGCCTGTTGCTTATTGCCAACTTTTTTATACTTTTTACTTTCTACTTTCGACCAACGGAAATCCGTATGGATGTCTTTTATCTTCTGGCCTGATCCGTCCCATCGGGATTTATAAGGATTATGTATTTCTAATTTTTGCCCATTTTAGTCATCTTCAATTTTGGACATTAATATACAATACGTATAAATACTTATTTCCGATACGAAATTTTACTTATAGTAATTAAACTACATAAGATTAGGGTTTTATGCTGTTGTTCGGTAATATTCCATAAACTAATTTTGCCTCATGATTTGATAAGATTTTTTAACCTGAATAATGCAGGTTAAATCTCATTCTGTATTATATTAAAATTTTAACATGTCAAGCTTCAACAAAAAATCTCTGATATTAATTTTTATTCTTTTTCTTCATATAATATTTCTACCGGCATGTAAGGAACATAGTTCAGGAGCCAATTCCAAAATAAAGGGGAAAAAGAAAATAATTCTAAGAGTTACAGGTGCATTTGCTTTATATCCCTTAATGGAAAATTGGGCAGGGCATTATGAAAAAATAAATCCGAAAATAAAAATCTTTGTAACACCCGGCAGTGCAACCAAAGGAAATGCTGCTGTGGTTTTTAAGAGGGCTGATATTGGTATGTTCTCTAAAAATATTGATTTGTTGCAATATAAAGACTCATTAATTTGGTTTGAAGTCGCTAAAAATGCTATCCTCCCAATAATAAATTCAGAAAATCCTGTAATTGATTTCATTAAAAGAAATGGGATTACGGAAGAAAATTTAACTAATGTGTTTGTTACAGAAAAAATAAATAAATGGAGTGAATTATATAAAACCAATAATAATAAAAATATTAATTGTTATACACGTTCCGACTTGTGCGGTGCCGGAGAAATTTTTGCCGAATTTTCAGAAACTTCACAGCAAAACATAAATGGTATTGGTGTTTATGGCGACCCCGGAATGATAAGTGCAATAAGAAATGACATGTATGGAATTGGATACTGCAATTTCAGGTTTGCCTATAATATTTATACAAACAAATTAAATAAAGAAATAGAGGTCTTTCCCCTTGATATCAATAATAATGGAGTAATTGATACAGATGAAAATATTTACTCGGATTTTAGTGATTTCCGGAAAAGTATAAAAAGTATTAATGGTTCTTTTCCGATTCAAAGCGGATTGTATTTACTTATTAATAAAAACTCTAACAACAAGTTTGTCATGAAATTTTTGAACTGGATACTTACGGAAGGACAAAAATATGTAGAAGAGGCAGGTTATGTCCC
>CAZREZ010000171.1:0-1941 GCA_964599115.1 uncultured Bacteroidales bacterium | reverse complement strand
ATGAAAAAACATGTATTACAATTCAATCTGATTTTTCTAATCATGATTTTTGGTTGTTTAATATTGATTTCTGCTTGCGGAAACGACCAAAAACAAAGGAATACATCAAAAGACGAATTAAGCGGAACTATTTCAATATCGGGTGCATTTGCATTATATCCGATGACTGTAAGATGGGCAGAAGAATTTCATAAGCTACACCCTGATGTAAGAATAGACATTTCAGCCGGTGGTGCCGGAAAAGGAATGGCTGATGCCTTATCTCAAATGGTTGATTTAGGAATGTTTTCAAGGGAGGTCAGGCAGGCAGAAATAGATAAAGGTGCATGGTGGATATCTGTTACCAAAGATGCTGTTCTCCCCACAATTAATGTAAAAAATCCTGTTATTGACCAGCTTAAAGTCAAAGGACTCAAAAGGCAACAGTTTATTGATATTTTTTTAAATGAAAAAATCAAAACCTGGGGAGAATGTGCAGATAATGACGATCAAAAAAAGTTAAATGTTTTCACCCGTTCGGATGCCTGCGGCGCAGCTGAAATGTGGGGCAAGTATTTAGGCAAAAACCAGGAAAGCCTTAATGGTGTCGGTGTGTTTGGAGATCCCGGTATGGCAGATGCAATTAAAAATAATAAAAATGCAATCGGCTATAATAACGTGATTTATATTTATGATATTAATTCAAGAAAAAAATATGACGGAATAGAGGTAATTCCAATTGACATTAATGAAAACGGCAAGATTGACAAAAACGAAAATTTCTATGATACGCTTGATGAAGTTATGAAAGCAATTAAGAAAAATGTTTATCCTTCACCTCCGGCACGCGATTTATTTTTCGTATCAAAAGGAAAACCCGAACGAAAAGTTGTAACTGAATTTTTAAGATGGATACTTGAAAACGGACAGAAATATGTTAAAGAAGCAGGTTATGTCAGGTTTTCAAATAAAAAAATAAAATCTGAATTGGAAAAATTGGAATAGCGTGAGATTAATTTTCATTAACCGCCGGTTGCATAGTAAGCTACATAGTAGCTGGATGTTGATTTGCCTGATCTTAGTCATAATTTTACCTTTTGTTTTGGGAATCGGCTTATATTTAAAATCCACTATGCTACTGGAAAAAGATTCGCTTTTTAATTTATTATTTTCCAGTGAATGGAAGCCGCTGTCGGGAAGATTCGGTTTTCTGTCATTTATAATTAGTTCATTATGGGTAACCATCCTTGCCTTGATAATAGCAGGGCCAATCTGCTTGCTATCAGCTATTCATCTTACACAATATGCAAAAAGTTATGTTTTAAGAATTATGCATCCGGTAATTGATATTCTTGCAGGAATACCATCAGTAATTTATGGAGTTTGGGGCATACTGGTTATTGTTCCGTTTATATCAAAATATATTGGTCCTTTTTTCGGGAAAGAGATATCAGGTTATTCAATTTTATCCGGAGCTATAGTGCTTTCTGTTATGATAATTCCGTTTATCCTTAATATTTTAATTGAAGTTTTTAAAACAATCCCCGATGAATTAGCCGAAGCTTCACTATCGCTTGGAGCAAGTAAATGGCAAACCATTAAATTCGTATTGATAAAGAAAGCTTTTCCGGGAATAGTCTCTGCATTAGGGCTTGGATTATCAAGAGCTTTTGGCGAAACCATTGCTGTGTTGATGGTTGTTGGCAACGTGGCAAAAATCCCAAAAAGTGTGTTTCAACCGGGGTATCCGTTGCCGGCATTAATTGCAAACAATTATGGCGAGATGCTTTCAATACCAATGTATGATTCTGCTTTAATGCTTGCTGCATTGGTTTTATTTGTTGTTGTTTTGATATTCAACTTTGCTTCAAGGTTAACAATTATCAGGATGGAAAGAAATCTTTAAATAGCCCCTATGTTTGTAATTTGAAAAGTTCCGAGGGTAAATTACTTTTGCCCCCG
>CAZREZ010000170.1:0-6603 GCA_964599115.1 uncultured Bacteroidales bacterium | reverse complement strand
AGAGGAAATTGAAGTAATCACTGAAGACGAGAAATTTCTTTCCATACAAAGCTATTTGCAAAGAGAATTGAATGAAATTAAAGAAGGAAAAGCATTTTATTACACTATGGAAAATTTAAAAAGGATATAATAAAAGAAATCAAGAATATTCTTCCTAAGCCTTATAAGCATAGACAATCTATTTATTTTGAAGATAAAAATATCAGAGACTTAATTTATAAGGGATATACAATTGTTTTCCGTATAAATATTGAAGAAAAAACTATAGAAGTATTTGGATTTGTTAAATATCAGGAAACCCCAACAGATTAAGAATATGCTTATATAACTACTACAATGAATTATAAAGATGACAAGCGAGTAGTACTAACTCTTGATGCAGGAGGTACAAATTTTATTTTTTCAGCAGTTCAGAGTGGTAATGAAATTATTGAACCTGTAAATCTTTCTGCAAAAGGAAATGATCTGAAAATAATTTTAAAAAATATTATTTCAGGATTTAAACAAGTTGAGTCAAAGATCAATCAAAAATCTGTTGCTATAAGTTTTAGCTTTCCGGGTCCATCCGACTATAAAAACGGTATAATCGGCAATCTTGAAAACCTACCGGCTTTTAATAGTGGTGTTGCTTTAAAAGCAATGTTAGAAAATAAATTTCAAATTCCAGTATTTATAAATAATGATGGCGACCTTTTTACATTTGGTGAAGCTATTGCAGGAATTTTACCCGAAATAAATTCGCTTTTAGAAAAAAACGGAATTATAAAAAGATATAACAATTTGTTTGGTGTTACATTAGGAACAGGATACGGCGGAGGAATAGTTACAAATGTTAAATTATTTTTAGGGGATAACTCTGCCGGTGGCGAAATAAACAGGATGAGAAATAAACTTTATCCTGAAACAAGTGTTGAGGATAGTGTAAGTATCCGTGGAATTCAAAGAGTTTTTGCCCGTGAAACAGGAACTGACATCAACAATTGTCCTTCCCCAAAAGAAATTTTTGAAATAGGAACAGGTATTAAAAAAGGTGATAAAAATGCAGCTATAAAATCTTTTAAAGAGCTTGCAATTGTTGCCGGCGATTCAATAGCAAATTCTTTAACACTTATTGACGGACTTGTGGTTATTGGCGGTGGTTTGTCCGGTGCATATCCGCTGTTCTTACAAAAACTTGTTGACGAAATGAATAATAATTTTTTTACGTTTGATGGACATTCCCTGCCACGTATGGAAATAACAGCATTTAATCTTGAAGATAAAAACGAACTTAATGAATTCCTTAAAAATACATCCCGTGAAATACGCGTTCCGTTTAGCAATAAAACCGTAAATTATGACCCAGTTAAACGTATTGGAGTAGGAATTTCAAAACTTGGAACTTCAAAAGCAGCTTCAATCGGAGCATATAATTTTGCTCTTGATCAACTTGATAAATAAATCTAAACAAAATGAAATTATATAAAATAGAAACAGAAAATTTAAAATTAGACGGTGGTGCTATGTTTGGCATTATACCTAAAACTCTTTGGGAAAAAGTATATCCATGTGATGAGAAAAACCTCTGCAACTGGTCAATGCGATGTCTTCTTATAGTGGAAGGTGACAGAAAAATATTGATTGATAATGGTATCGGAGATAAGCAAGACGAAAAATTTCTACGTCATTATTATTTAAATGGAGAAAACACATTAGAAAAATCTCTGGCAAAATATGGCTTTTCAACTGATGATATTACAGATATGATATTAACTCATCTTCATTTTGACCATTGCGGTGGAAGTATCAAATACAACAAAGATAAAACAGCTTATGAGCTGGCATTTAAAAATGCAACATACTGGATTAGCAAAAAACAATTTAACTGGGCTATACAACCAAACAGACGGGAAAGTGCTTCATTTTTAAAAGAAAATATCCTGCCAATTGAAGAAAGCGGACATCTGAAATTAATTGAAAAAGATTGCGAAATATTACCAAATATTAGTGTGAAACTTTTTGACGGACATACCCAAGGTCAAGTTATTCCTCATATAAATTATAATGGAAGAACAATTGTTTTTATGGCTGACCTGCTCCCATCAACCACTCATATACCCATGCCGTGGATAATGGCTTACGATACACAACCGTTAATCACTTTAAAAGACAAAGAAAGATATTATAAGGATGCACTAAAAAACGATTATACCCTGTTTTTTGAACATGATCTCTACAATGAATGTTGTTCGCTTCATGAAACCGAAAAGGGAGTAAGAGTAAAGGAAACTTTTACACTTGAAGAGTTTACCGGGTCGGAACAGGTTTGAAAATAATTATACGGTTGTTCCCCTCGATATGAAATACGAGTATAAATTTAGGAAAAAATTCATTATTTATAAAAAATCATCTAATTTTTTTCATTTCTTTTAATTTTTTTATGTAATTTTGTTATTTGATAACAATTTTGCATAGAAAATGAAAAACTATTACCCAAGAGTATTAGAAAATGTTGTTAAAAAATATTTAGAAACATTTTCAGTAATTGGAATTACTGGTCCCCGACAGTCTGGTAAAACAACCATGTTGAAGGAAATGTTTGATACATCATACAGGTACATCTCATTTGATGACTACAGATTAATTGAGTTTTTTTATGATGATCCTGAAAAATTCATTAAACAATTTGCAGACAAAGTAATCTTTGATGAAGTACAGAAAGTACCAGAAATATTCAATTATATTAAAATAGCTGTTGATGCTGACAGGGACAATAAAGGAAAATTTGTTATTACCGGTTCAAGCCAGTTTTCATTTATTCAAAAAATTACCGAAAGTTTAGCCGGAAGAATTGGATTATTAACATTATTACCTTTTCAGTATGCTGAAATACCTCAAAATTTAAGATACGATTCAATTTATAAAGGATGTTATCCCGAAATCATTAAAAGCAAGTTTAAAAATTATTTAAACTGGTATTCATCATATCTGGAAACCTTTGTTTTAAAAGATGTAAAATCATTAATAAATATTGGAGATTTACGTGATTTTCGCCAGTTCATTAAATTATTGGCATCTCAAACAGCACAAATTCTGAATATGTCGGGATTGTCAAGAACATTGGGTATTTCTGTATCTACTGTAAAAAGATGGATATCAGTTTTGGAAGCTGCTTATATTATTTTTCTGCTTCCTCCGTATTTTAGTAATTTAGGAAAACGAATCATCAAAAGCCCTAAGGTATATTTTTATGATACAGGTCTTGTAAGTCTTCTAACAGGAATATTAAACAAAGAAGTTTATGAACAGGGTCCAATGGCAGGTAATATTTTTGAAAATTATGTTATTTCAGAGATTAAAAAAAAATTATTTCATAATGCTGATTTTTCCCAGATGTTTTATTCCAGGACAAGCAACGACGTTGAAGTGGATTTAATTATTGAAAAACCTAATCACAAAGAATTCATAGAAATAAAAAAATCAGCAACTTTTAGAACCGGCATGATTAAGCCAATTGAAAAAATAATGAATAAAAATGACATTGGCTATCTGCTTTATGAAGGTGGTGAATTCCCATATAAGGATAATATCAGGATAATAAAGTATTCACAGTATATTGATGAATAATTTTATAAAGTGAGCGGGTGGTTGATTTGATAAATTTATGAATAATTTGTTAAGTTCAATTAATAAATTTTACTTAATTTATGAAGTTTGATTCAAATTTTTAGAAACATATCCCGAAACGAATACAGGGCAATAACATCGTATTTGTTTCGACCATACATAAAGCCAAAGGCAGAAAATTCGACAATGTGTTTCTTCTCCTGAAAGATTATTTCCTGATTAACGATGAAAATAAAATAATAAAAGTATCTTTGAATAATTTTGTTTTCAGAAATATTAATCCGTTTAGCGAACATACAATAAAAAGTGCAAAAATAATTTTAGGCATTTAATATTATTATTTGGTTTACATGCAAAATTTAAAACAAACCTGGGCCCACTCTGGTGGTAAACTTCGCGAAAAGGGGGCAGATAAACTAACTGATTCCGAACTTTTATCAATTCTGATTTCTTCGGGAATACCTGGAAAATCGGCAGAAGATATTGCTAATGAGATTTTGAAAAAATATGGTTCTTTCAAAGGATTAGCAAATCAACCGTTAAAGGATTTAATAAAAATAAAGGGTTTGGGTGAAGTAAAAGCTATTCGTATTGCAGCTGCATTTGAAATCGCCCGCCGTATTGTGAATGATGTAATACAGAATTATGAGCAAAATAAAAAATAAGTCTGCACGTGTGCCAAGCCCTTATGACTCCGAATTTCATAATACTGAATGGACTGTGGCTTCCAAATACTGTGAATGGATTAATGAGATCATCAAAGATGAAAAAATTGAACTTGGTGAAGCAGCAGTGGAAACGATAAGTAAAACTACACGAAAACGTTCCGATATACAAATCTATGAATCTAAAGGCAGTAAAAAAGTAATTTGTGTAATTGAATGTAAACAACCTTTCTGGGATGTTTACTCCGAAGAACTAAAACAGGATGCTCTACATAAAGCACAACACCGTAAAGCTAAATACTTTTGCACAACTAATTTTCGTCAGCTAATTTGGTGGAAAACTGCAGAAGCCAATGACCCTACCCTGACCGAGGCTGATAAAATCGTTGAGAAATATTCCCTTTCTGATATTTATTACCTTGACCATATAGAACAAACAAGGTTTAAAGAGCCTACAAAAAAACAACTGAAACTTTTTCTGCAAAGGTTATATAAAATCTATTTCGGGAAAGAACCTGAACCCAAACACCCTATTGATGAATACCTGATTTTTCGATTGCATGAAAAAATCAGGGTGTTAAGTAATGTTTACCCGGAGATCATTGAAAATAAATGCCATAAGGACACTACATTTTCCAAAAATCTACAAAAATGGTTTCACGAACAAGGCTGGGACTTTCTTTGGCAATCGCACGATTTTGACAAAGCTGCAAGGCAAACCGCATATCTTCTGGTAAACAAAATCATTTTTTACGACTTACTTCAAAACAAAAGACCGCACGAACTCGACCCGCTTGAGATTCCTTCCGGACTGACAAAAGGCAACCGTTTACAGTCTATCCTTCAGGGTTATTTTCGTGATGTCCTGAAAATCGACTACGAAACAATTTACACGGCTGATTTTATAGATACGGTTGCATTTCCTGATAATTTGACTGTAATCAGGGAAATCAAAGATTTAATCACTTTCTTAAGTAAATACGATTTTTCAAAACTTGGCTTTGATATTATCGGGCGGATTTTTGAACGGCTGATCCCGGCAGGTGAGCGTCATAACCTGGGGCAATACTTTACCAATGCCGATGTGGTTGACCTGATACTGAAATTCTGTATGCACCACGAAGATGATAAAGTCCTCGACCCTTCCTGTGGGGCAGGCACCTTTATTGTGAGGGCATATCATCATAAAAAATTGTTGAACCAGCAAAAACCTCATGAAGATATTTTGCAAAAAGTTTGGGGAAATGATATTGCAAAATTCCCGGCACACCTTTCAACTATTAACCTTGCTATCAAAGACCTTTCGGTTGACAAAAACTACCCCAACATACTGAAGGAAGATTTTTTTGAATTGAAAGTCAGCAACAAAGGATTTGAAATCCCCTCAAATTATCGCAAAAGGCTGGTTTCAACCTTGGGTGGTGATGAGCGTGAAGTTACCTATCCCCGGTGGTTCGATGTTATTGTAGGAAACCCGCCTTACACCCGGCAGGAAGAAATCCCAGATATAGGAGTGGACAAAAACCAGTTGATTGAAAATGCACTAATAGACGGAAACAATCACAAATTAGCCAGGATAAGTAAGCGAGCCGGTATCCATGCTTATTTTTTTGTGCATGCCTGGAAATTTCTGAAAGAAGATAAATATCTCGGATTTATAATTTCCAACTCATGGTTAGATGTGGATTATGGCAAAGGCTTGCAGGAATTTTTCCTTAGGCATTTTAAGATCACAGCCATCATTGAATCAAAGGTAGAGCGATGGTTTACAGATGCTGATATTAACACTTGCATTGTTATTTTGCAAAAGTGCAGCATTGAAAAACAACGAAACGAAAACCCGGCCCGTTTTGTTTATCTGAAGAAACCATTGCGCCATTTTATCCCGCCTTCTTCCGAAAACTGGGATAAACAAGTGGAACGTCTGCATAAAATTGAAGCCTTACGAAAAACCATATTAGCCCATTCTGAACTTTACGAGAACGATGATTTCCGTATTTTACCAAAATTGCAAAGGGAATTGTGGGACGAAGGTTTTGACGAAGCAAAAAATAAGTATGAGGGGACAAAATGGGGGAAATATTTGCGTGCACCTAACATTTTTTTTACAATACTCAAAAAGGGAAAAGACAAACTTGTTCCATTGAAAGAAATTGCCACTGTAAAATTTGGTATTAAAACCGGGGCGAATGAATTTTTTTACCTGACCGAAGAGGAAATAAAAGCAAAGGGAATTGAAAAGGAATTTTGGATGCATAAAGACGATAAGGAAAAATGGGTTCCAAATTTTATATTAAAGTCTTTTAAACAAACAAAGTCAATTTCTATAAAT
>CAZREZ010000169.1:0-6646 GCA_964599115.1 uncultured Bacteroidales bacterium | reverse complement strand
AACTTTATTTCGTGTTTTGTACAAAGGGCATCTTTTGCAATTCTCTGCTTCTGTTTTTAGTTTTGATATTTCATCTTTAATCATGTGATTTGTTTAAAATGTTTGTCAGTAAATTAATATGTCCTGATAAATTCAATTATTTCCTGCAATTCATCAGGATGAAACCAATGTATTGATTCATCTTTGTTAAACCATGTAATTTGTCGTTTGGCATACCTGCGTGTATTTGTTTTGATATTTTCGATAGCTTGATTAAGTGTAATTTTTTTATCAAGATATTCAAATATCTCTTTATAACCAACAGTATTTAAGGCATTAAAATTTCTGTATTTTGTTAAACCCTTTACTTCGTCAATCAAACCGTTATTTATCATTTTATCAACCCTTGAGTTAATAATATTAAAAAGATTTTCCCTGTTTATGTTCAAACCGATTTTAATAATTTCAAATTTTCTGTTTTTTGGAATGTTGTTTCTTAAAGAAGTAAAAGTTTTTCCTGTAATCAGGCATACTTCAATAGCACGCATTAAGCGGTTAGGATTTGAAATATCAACAAATGAATAATACTCAGGGTCTAATTTTTTTAATTGTTGCTGAAGAGATTCCAAACCCTGATTTTTATACTTTTCCTTCAACTCCTCTCTGACTTTTTCATCAGGGTCGGGAAGTTCATCTATTCCTTTGCAAACAGCATCAATATATAGCCCCGAGCCTCCAACCATAATTGCAAAAGAGTTTGATAGAAAGATTTCTTCCAATTTACACAGAGCCTCATTTTCAAATTTTGAAACATTATAATAGTCTGTAACTGACAGATTACCAATAAAATAATGGATAGCAAATTTTAATTCTTCCAAGCTAGGAGCAGCTGTACCAATTCTCATTTCACGGTAAAACTGTCTTGAGTCAGCAGAAATAATTTCAGTATTAAAATGTTTAGCGAGTTCAATGGCGAAAGATGTTTTTCCAACAGCAGTAGGTCCAAGTATTACAATAAGTGTTTTATTTGTTTTGTTTTTTTTGGAGGTCATTTTTTCTTAAGTGTTTGTCCTCGTCTTCACTCTGACTGACATTCACTCTGAGCGAAGACGAAGAGTCAAATTTTATCCCTTTGAAAACAACATAGAAATGGAATGTTTATTATAATTACTACTACCGATATAACTTGTACTGCTACTCCAAACTTCCCTCGCTCGCCTTCAGACCTAACTTTTCACCTTCTTTAATCATAAAAGCATAAGCATCTTCATAATTATTATTTATTTTCCCATCTAAAATGGCTTCACGAATAGCATTTTTAATTATTCCGACTTTATGGCAAGGTTCTAAATTAAATGTCTTCATAATGACTTCACCTGAAACAGGAGGTTGCCAGTTTCTTAATCTGTCTTTTTTTTCAATATCCTTTAATTTTTCCCTAACTAACTTAAAGTTCTTTAAATATCGTTTTATTTTTGTTTGATTTTTAGATGTTATATCAGCTTCACAAAGCAACATGAGGTCATCAATATCATCGCCTGCTTCAAATAATAACCGCCTTAATGCCGAATCTGTTACAATGTTCTCAACCAAAGCGATAGGACGTAAATGAAGCAAAACCAATTTTTGTACATATCTCATTTTTTCATTTAAAGGAAGCTTCATTTTCCGGAAAATTTCAGGAACCATTTTTGCTCCTCTAAATTCGTGAGCATGAAATGTCCAGCCAATATCCTGAACGAAATTTTTTGTTAAGGGTTTTGCAATATCATGTAATATTGCAGCCCATCTCAGCCAAAGGTTGTCAGATTTTTCAGCAACATTATCAAGTACTTCAAGAGTGTGATAAAAATTATTCTTATGACCTTTCCCGTCAATAAATTCTGCGCCTTGCAAATCAACCATTTGCGGGAAAATAATTTCTAATAAACCTGTTTCAAGTAAAAGTTTAAAACCCTCGGAAGGTACGGTTGCAAGTATAATACCGTTTAGTTCTTCGATTATTCGTTCTTTTGAAACAATTTTTATCCGTTCTTTATTTCTTTTAATAGCCTTGAAACAAGCTGGATCGATATGAAATTTCAGGCGGGTTGCAAACCTGATAGCACGCATCATCCTTAATGGGTCATCCGAAAAGGTAATATCAGGATCTAATGGAGTTCGTATAATTTTATTCTTCAAATCATTAATACCGTTAAACGGATCAATAAATTCACCAAATTTTTCTTTTTGTAAATTTATTGCAAAAGCATTGATTGTAAAATCGCGGCGTTTCTGGTCATCTTCCAATGTTCCGTCTTCAACTATCGGTTTGCGTGAATCTTTGCGATAAGACTCCTTACGAGCTCCGACAAATTCAATTTGCCAATCTTTATAACGGAGCATTGCAGTTCCGAAATTTTTAAAATATTTGGCTTTGGTTTCTTTCCCGATTTTTTTTGCAATCTTTTTGGCAAGTTCAATTCCACTTCCCAAAACAACAATATCAATATCTTTTGAAGGTATGTTCAGTAAAATATCTCTAACAAAGCCACCAATTACAAAAACCTGCTTTTGCATTTCCTCTGCGGTTTCAGAAATTAATCTAAATACCGGATGTTTTAAATATTTTTTCAAGATATATTATTTAAAGAAACAAAATTATTAAAAATGTGTTATTAAGGATAAATAAAAATTATTTTTTAAACTTTGCCAGTATTTTTATGTGTTGTATATTTGTTACCTTAAATAATAATATTAGTTATTCATAAAAAAATTCAGATAAAAATATGGCAAAAATGACAATAGTTACACTACCTGGCGATGGTATCGGAAAGGTGGTTTTGGAAGAAGCAATAAGAGTTTTAGAAGCAGCAGGTTTTGAAGCTGATTATATTGAAGGTGATATTGGCTGGGAATTCTGGAAAAAAGAAGGAAATCCATTACCTGAACGTACTTTAAATTTACTTGAAGAGCACAAAATAGGATTATTCGGTGCAATAACCTCTAAGCCGAAAGACGATGCTGCTGCAGAACTTGACCCTTCTTTAAAAGATAAAGGATTGGTTTATTCAAGCCCGATAGTTGGACTTCGTCAGCATTTTAAACTTGATGTTTGTGTACGTCCATGTAAAACTTACAAAGGAAATCCTTTGAATTTTATCAGAAGAGGAAAAGGCGACACAATTGAAGAGCCTGAAGTTGATGTTGTTATTTTCCGTCAAAATACCGAAGGATTATATGGAGGTGTTGAATGGTCAAACCCACCGGAACAGGTATATGAAGCACTGCTTTCACACCCTAAGTTCAAAAAGAATTTCGGAGATGTTCCAAAAGATGAAATTTCTGTTTCTACAAGAATTTTTTCAAAAAAAGCCACTGAAAGAATTCTTCGTGCTGCTTTTGAACATGCAAAAAAATATGGTTACAAATCTGTAACGCTTTGTGAAAAACCAAATGTTATTCGCGAAACCTCCGGGATGATGTTTAAAATGGCAAAAGAAATTCAAAAAGCCGATTATCCGGAAATAGAATTATGGAACACAAATATTGACGCCCAGATGATGTGGCTGACAAAAAATCCTGAAAACTATGGTGTTATAGTTGCAGGAAATATGTTTGGCGATATTGTTTCCGATGGTTTTGCCGGATTAATAGGTGGCTTGGGATTTGCTTGTTCTGCCCAATTCAACACCGATTCTGGTATTGCTTTATTTGAACCGACACACGGCTCTGCACCAAAATATGCAGATTATGATGTATCAATAGTAAATCCTATTGCTATGATTGAATCGGCTTGTATGATGCTTGATTTTATTGATGAAAATGGAATTGCTAAAAAAATCAGGAAAGCTGTTGCAGAAGTTATTACAGAAGGGAAAGTCCGTACTTATGATATGAAAAAAATACCAGGCAAACCTGACGTGATTGAAAAAGGCGCTGCTTCCACACAGCAGATGGCTGATGCTATTATTGCAAAACTTTAAGATTAGTGATTCCAATGGTTATTCGGGATCAATAATTAATTTTAAAATATTATCAATTTAAAAAAAACGATGAACAAAACAATAATTACTCTTTGGCCCGAACTGGAATGGATACAGGATGAGGACCTCAGGGAAAAAACAGCAAAAACATGGGAACTTGCATTTGAAAGAAGTGTATTAACACCCGAAGATTTAAACACAATTCCATTTACACTTTTATGCGGTCCCGATTTAAAGGTTACTTTTATGGACCATAAGCGTTCAGTTGTGCATATTGCAAGAGATGCCGGACAAAAAATCAATGAATTTTATAAAGGAGAATTAACTGTTGATATGGATGTATTGATTGCAGGTGCAATTTTAGCAGATGTTGGCAAATTACTTGAATATGTTTTAGACGATAACGGAAAAGCAATACAGGGTGATTATGGGAAATATTTACGCCATCCGTTTTCAGGGGTATCATTAGCAGAAGAATGTGGAATTCCACCTGAAGTTTGCCATATCATAGCAACACATGCAGGTGAAGGGCATCTCGTAAAAAGAACCACCGAAGCTTATGTGGTTCACCATGCTGATTTTATGACCTTTTTACCGTTTAAGGAAAGACTGGAAATTAAACATAATAAAAAATAATTAAATGAACTTAATAGAAAAAATAATTGCCAATCATTCAAAATTTAAAACAGTGAAACCCGGCGACATTGTTGATATTGAATTAGATGTTCGTGCTGCTCGTGATTTCGGTGGTGCAAATGTTGTTAAAAATATTAAAGATAATAACTTAGGTATAGATGATGTATCAAAAACTTTTTTTACATTTGATTGTAACCCGACAGGTTCCGACCAGAAATATGCCATCAATCAGCAAATCATAAGAATATTTGCCCGTAAGCACGGAATAAAAGTTTTTGATATTGATAACGGAATAGGTACACACACAATGATGGCAGAAGGTCTTGCATATTCGGGAGCAACAGCCGTTACTACCGATTCGCACGCAAATATTTTAGGAGCTATCGGTGCTTTTGGGCAGGGGATGGGCGATAAGGATATTGCTGCTGCATTTAGCAATGGAAAAGTCTGGTTTAAAGTTCCAAAATCCGTTAAGATAAATTTTGTTGGCAAACGTCCAAAAAATGTATCAGCCAAAGATATTGTTTTAAATCTTTTGAATATTTTCGGAGCAAACACATTGCTTGGTTATTCAGTTGAAATTTATGGTGATGAAGCCGATAAATTAACACTTGACGAAAGAATTACAATTGCATCTATGGGAACTGAAATGGGAGCTATCATCATTCTTTTCACTCCCAACGAGAAAATAATGAAATACAGTGAGGAAAAATCAGGACGCAAGCTTGAACTGATTAAAACAGACGATAATGCCAAATATGAAAAAGTTTATGATATTGACATAAGCAAGTTCGTTCCAATGGTTTCCCGTCCTGGTAAACCACATGATACGGTTAACATTGAAAAAGAAAAAAAGATTAAAATTGATTCTGCATTTATTGGTAGTTGTACTAACGGGCGTATTGAAGATATGCATGTTGTGGCACAAGCCTTAAAAGGTAAAAAAGTTGCTCCGGGAGTTGTGCTTAAAATTGTTCCTGCTACTGATGAAATCTGGAAGCAGTGCCTTGACAAAGGTATGATAGATATTTTTAAGGAAGCCGGAGCATTGGTTTCAAATGCCGGATGTGCCGGATGTGCTGCCGGTCAGGTTGGACAAAACGGACCAGGCGAAATAACCATCAGTACAGGTAACCGTAATTTTCCGGGTAAACAGGGCAAAGGTAGTGTTTACCTTGCTTCACCCGAATCAACTGTTGCTTCAGCTATTGCAGGTTATATTACAACAATTGATGATATTCCTGAAAAACCTGCAACATTTTTTTCTGAAATACAAAAAGAAAAATTTAAAAAAACCAAAAAAGAAAAAACCGAATACCAACAAAAGCCAGTAGTAGTTGAAGGGCGTGTATGGTACATCAAAGAAGATAATATTGATACTGATATGATATTTCATAACCGCTACCTTGCTATTACAGATATTAACGAAATGGGTCAATACACTTTTGATAATTTAAAAGGTTATGAAGATTTTTCAAAGAAAGCAAACCCTGGTGATATTATTGTAGTTCAGAAAAATTTCGGTAGCGGAAGCTCTCGACAGCAAGCAGTTGACTGTTTTAAAGCATTGGATATTCAAGCAATATTAGCTGAATCGTTCGGAGCTATTTATGAACGCAATGCCATTAATGCCGCTTTTCCTATTATGAATTATAAATCAATAAAAGAATTGGAAATAAAGAATGGTGATATTATCCGTGCAAATTTTATATCCGGAGTTATCACTAACATCTCGAATGGAAAATACATACAAGGAGAAAAGTTTTCAGAAGTGCAATTAGAGATTTATCAGAATGGAGGATTGTTCTGATTTATGCTTTTAAGGTAATTCGTGTGGATTTATTGTCTGTTCCTTCAAGATTAGATACTAAATTCATTATTGCATCAAGCGAACTTCCTGTAAAAATATTATGAAACAGAAAGATTATTTACCCCGGCAAAACAATAAATTTTCATTAAAAAAGCGAGCAAAGAGCTTTGTATATGCTTTTAAGGGAATTGGTGTGTTTGTTATAACACAACATAATGTTTGGATTCATCTTGTAGCTGCAATATTGGTAATTGTT
>CAZREZ010000168.1:0-6686 GCA_964599115.1 uncultured Bacteroidales bacterium | reverse complement strand
ATGTGATAACTTCACTTGAACTTGAGAGATTAGTTAATGCATCAGGGCCTACAGGTGGAGATATATGCTTCAGAAAGCCTGATAAAAAAGGAAACCTGGTGTTTACAAATGATAATGAAAAGCCGAAAAGTTTTGCACTGATTCATTGTATTGGTAGCCGGGATGAGAACTACAATAAATATTGTTCAAGAGTTTGCTGCATGTATTCATTAAAGTTAGCTCACCTGATTAAAGAAAAATTACCCGATTCCGATGTTTTCGAGTATTTCATTGATATGCGTGCATTCGGAAAGGGATATGAAGAGTTTTACGACAGGATTAAAGAAGAGGGTGTTAATATAATTCGAGGAAAAACAGCAAAAATTGAAGAAGAAAACGGACAGCTTTTATTAAGAACCGAAGATGTTATTAATGACACATTAATTGAGCAAAAAGTTGATATGGTAGTTCTGGCTGTTGGTCTTGAACCAAGAGAAGACGCTGTTGAATTAGCAAAAATGCTTGGAATTTCAACAAGCTGTGATGGATGGTTTTTGGAAGCAAACAGTATGTGCGATACTGTAGATACATACACCGGAGGTATAACCATTGCAGGTGTTTGTCAGGGACCAAAAGATATTCCCGACACTGTAGCACAAGCATCCGCTGCATCCTCACAAGTTTTAAAAAGTATTATTAATGGTAAAATAAGAAAGAGCATTAAAGATTTATCATATAATAAAATAGTATCTAACGCAAAAGAATTTTCAAAATAACTTTAAGGAGGTTGAAATATGAGTAATCGTGTAAATCCGGATATAAAGAAAGAATTAAGAAAATTTGGTGAAGGTGATTGGAATGATTGTTTTAATTGTGGGAATTGTACAGCCATTTGTTCCTTAACTGAAAAAGGTATTTTATTTCCTCGAAAAGAAATTCGTACAATACAGATGGGTTTAAAGAACAAATTAGTAAGCAATGTTGAACCATGGTTATGTTATTATTGCGGAGAATGTAGTGAAACCTGCCCAAGAAATGCCAATCCAGGGGAATTAATGATGGCAGTTCGGCGATATCTAACTAAAATATACGACTGGACCGGTCTTGCTGGTCTCTTTTATAAATCAAAACTTGCACTTTTTATTGGATTTCTTTTGGTTTTGATTGGTGTTATTGCAGTTGGTTATGTAAAAGGTTTCGATACCAAAGCGTTGATGGAATTTGGCCATCTGTTTGAACAATATCTTATTATTGCTGTATTCATTTTGATAATACTGCCAAATATCTTTCATATGTTCTGGCTTACAATTGTTAAACAAAAAGTGAAAGCACCATTATTTTCTTACATCATAGGTTTCTGGCAACTGATTTGGAATATGTTTACTCAAAACAGATCTTTAAAATGTGAGACAGGCAATTTCCGATGGTTTGAACATTTCCTGGTTGTAATAGGCTATTTATTATTACTACTTACTACTGTTTTTCTTGGTTGGTTTTCAACTGAAAATACCTTTATTATCTGGTTAGGATATATTGTTTGTGCTTTAGTATTTGTCATTACTTTTGATTTCATGATTGATAGATTGAGAAAAAAAAGTGAGATATCCAAATTTTCTCACCATTCAGATTGGTTATTTGTTATCTGGCTTTTTTTATTAGGATTAACAGCATTTGCTGTAAGGTTATTTATTGACACCAACCTGATTGATAATAATTTATGGTTATACATAATACATTTAATTGTTATTGCTCAATGGGGAATATTACTTGTTCCTTTTGGAAAGTGGACGCATTTTCTGTACCGTTCATTCGCAATTTATTTTGCATTCTTGAAAAAGTCTGCAATTAAATGAGAAGGTAAATTATAACATAATAAAAAGAGTAAAAATGGAAGAAAAAAGAATAGGAGTATATGTTTGTTGGTGCGGTAATAACATTGCATTAATAGTGGATGTTGAAGCCGTTTCGGAAGAAATGAAAAAATTACCAAATGTAGTTATTGCAAAAAATTACAAATATATGTGTTCTGATCCTGGTCAGGATTTGATTATAAATGACATCAAAGAGCACAATTTGAATCGTATTGTTGTAGCTGCATGTTCTCCAAGAATACACGAACTAACTTTCAGAAAAGCATTGGAAAATGCCGGATTGAATCCGTATATGTTTGAAATGGCAAATATCCGTGAACAGGTTTCATGGGTTCATACCAACAGGGAAGAAGCAACACGTAAAGCAAAATCATTATTAGCTGGAGCAATAAACAAAGTTAGCTTTAACGAAGCGCTTGAAAAAAGGTCGGTTGATATAGACCCTGCAACTTTAATTATCGGTGGGGGAATTTCCGGGATTTCTGCTGCGCTTTTAATTGCCGATTCAGCTAATAAAGTTTTTTTGGTTGAAAAAACCGATAAACTTGGTGGCCATACTGCCAATGTTGACTTAACTTTCCCGTATCTATACAGTGCACAGCAAATGATAGATTACAAGATTAAACGTTTAATAAATCATCCGAATGTTGAGTTATTTTTAAATACACAAATTGAGGAAATATTTGGATATATCGGAAATTTTGAAACCACATTAAAAATTAACAATTCTGAGAAAGCAGAATTGAAATTCGGTAATATTATTGTAGCTACAGGGCTAAAAACTTTTGATCCTTCCGGAATTGAAGAATATGGATATGGAAAACTTCCTGATGTTATTACATCATCCGAATTTGAAAAGATGCTGTTAAAAGGAAAAATTCTAACCAAAGAAGGTAATGAACCCAAAAATGTCGTAATAATTCACTGTGTAGGAAGTCGTAATAAAAATTATCACGAATATTGTTCACGTACTTGTTGTATGACAGGATTAAAATATTCCAATCAGTTAAGGTCTGCCCTACCCCATTCTAACATCTTTCAGGTTTATGCCGATATGAGAGCATTTGGAAAAGGATGTGAAGAATTTTATACTCAATCATCACGTAAAGATATTATGTTCCTTATGTTTGATCAGCAGAATGAACTTCCTAAAATTAAAAAGGCAAATAAAAAAGATAATTGCAATTTGCTTGTTGAATTTAATGAAAAGTTATCCGGTGATTTAGTTGAAGTACCTGCTGATATTGTAATTTTAATGACCGGAATGGAAGCAAATGAAGATGCAAAAAAAATTGCACATGCCGTTGGAATAAGCATGTGTGGAAATGATTTCTATATTGAAAAACACCCGAAACTTGACCCTGTGGCAACAACAACTGACGGTGTTTACATTGTCGGAGCCTGTCAGGGGCCAAAGGATATACCTGATTCAGTATTGCAGGCTGAAGCTGCTGCAGCACGTATTCTTGCAACTATTTTACAGGGGTCTGTTCATGTAGAAGTTACAACAGCATTTGTTAACGAAGAAGTTTGTTGCGGTTGTCAAACTTGTATCTGTGTCTGCCCATATACCGCAATTAGTTTTGATGAAGAGAAAAACGTATCAATAGTAAACGAAATATTATGTAAGGGCTGTGGCACATGTGGATCAGCATGTCCGACTGGAGCCATTAGATGCAGGCATTTTACAGATAAACAAATTCTTTCACAAATAGAAGGATTAATGTCAATCACATTAGAGGAGGTATAACATGGATTTTAAACCAACAATAGTTTCATTTTTATGTAATTGGTGTTCATACACCGGTGCGGATCTTGCAGGAACATCCAGAATGAAATATTCACCTTATATTAGAATCATTAGAGTAATGTGTTCAGGAAGAATAGAACCGACATTTGTACTTAAAGCATTTAAAGAAGGTGCAGATGGAGTATTGATTTGTGGCTGTCATCCAGGCGATTGCCATTACCACGAAGGTAATTACAAATGTTTACGACGCTTTTTCTTACTCCAGAAATATATTCAACAAATGGGAATTGACAAAGAAAGACTTAAACTGGAATGGATAAGCGCTAGCGAAGGTAAGCAATTTGCCGAACTTGCAGATGAAATGACAGAAACAATTAAAGAACTTGGTCCTTGTGAAGTTAAAAATACAATGGAAAAACTGGATAAGTTCTGTTAGAATTAATTTGGAATTTTTTATAACGAACAATGAGAAATTCGAAAGGAATAATGTTTAAAATATTTGTATTAGAAATAAGATAAAAAATATAAAAGGAGAAAAGTTTATGGGAGAAGATGAAAAAAATAAAAAACCAAAATTAAAAATGGCAGTTTACTGGGGAGCAGCTTGTGGAGGTTGTTGCGTTTCTGTTCTTGACGTTCATGAAAAATTGTTTGATGTTGTTGCTGCTGCTGATTTGGTATTCTGGCCTATTGCTTTGGATTTTAAGTACAAAGATTTAAAAGCAATGCCCGATGGATACATTGATGTTACATTGTATAACGGAGCGATCAGAAATAGCGAAAACCAGCATATTGCAATGTTGTTACGACAAAAAACAAAGATTTTAGTAGCTTATGGTTCATGTGCTCACATGGGAGGTATTCCTGGGTTGGCTAACTTTTCTACAAAAGAGCAAATTTTTGACAGGATTTACTGCGATACCGAATCAACTGATAATCCTAAAAAGATAAAACCTCAGTCTATTTCTGAAGTACCTGAAGGTGAGCTTAAACTACCGATTTTTTATAATGATGTAATGCCATTGGATAAGGTGGTTTGTGTTGATTATTATCTTCCGGGTTGCCCACCTCAAACCGAACGTTTGCTTGAGGTTTTTATGGCAATTGTAAACGGAAGTGAGCTACCATCAAAAAAATCTGTTATCGGTGCTTATGAGAAATCGCAATGCGACGAATGTGAAAGAAAGAAAACCGAAAATAAAAAAATTAAAAAGTTTTACAGACCATGGGAAATTGAAGATGATGGTGAAACATGTTTTTTGGAACAAGGAGTAATTTGTATGGGACCTTCAACCAGGGGAGGTTGCGGCACAAGATGTATTAAAGGAAATGCACCTTGTCGTGGTTGTTATGGACCACCACCTGATGTATCAGATCCGGGTGCAAAAATGCTGTCAGCTATTGCAACCATGATTGATTCCAATGATTCTGAAGAAATCGAAAGAATTATTGAACAAATTGAAGATCCTGCCGGCACATTTTACCGATTCAGTTTGCCCAGCGCAATTATAAGGAGGAAAGTATTATGAAACAAATTACAATAGATCCTATTACCCGTCTTGAAGGTCATGGGAAAATTGAAATATTTTTGAAAGATGACGGTGATGTTGATAATGTTTATTTTCAAGTTCCCGAATTAAGAGGATTTGAAAAATTTTGTGAAGGCAGACCTGTAGAAGAACTTTCGCAGATTGTTACAAAAATTTGTGGTGTCTGTCCGGGATGCCACCACATGGCTTCAGGAAAGGCTGCAGATAAAGTATACGGTGTTGAACCACCTCCTACTGCAAAAAAAATCAGGGAATTGTTTTATATGGCTCATTTTGTGCATAGTCATATTGCACATTTTTATGCACTTGCAGCCCCTGATTTTGTGGTTGGTCCTACTGCAGATGCATCTAAAAGAAACATACTCGGTGTTATCGAAAAAGTTGGTGTTGAAATTGGAACAGAAGTAATAAAACAAAGGCGTATTGCTCAGGAAATTCAGGCGTTGCTTGGTGGACACCAAACACATGTTGTTTTAAATGTCCCAGGTGGAGTCAGAAAAGGTTTGACAGAGCAGGAACGTGAAGATATCGAAGAAAAAGCAAAAGGTTTTATTAAATTTTCTCAGTTTTCATTAAAGATATTTAATGATGTTGTTTTAGGCAATAAAGAATATGTTGACATTATCCTGAATGGACCTTATTCTCTAAATATTTATTCAATGGGTCTTGTGGATGAAAATAATAAGGTTAATTTTTATGATGGAAAAGTGAGGGTAATTGATACTAAGGGTAATGAGCATTGTAAATATGCGCCTGCTGATTACAGGGAATTTATTGCTGAGAGAGTTGAACCATGGAGCTATTTAAAATTTCCTTTCCTGAAAAAAATCGGATGGAAAGGATTTGTTGACGGTCAGGATTCTGGAGTTTATCATGCAACGCCATTATCAAGATTAAATGTTGCTGATGGGATGGCAACTCCACTTGCCCAATCCGAATATGAAAGAATGTATGCAACTTTAGGTGGAAAACCTGTTCACGCTACTTTAGCTATGCACTGGGCTCGTTTAATAGAAATGTTATACTCAGCAGAAAGGTGTCTTGAATTAATAACAGATCCTGATATTACAGGCAAAGAATTAAAAGTAGAAATTGATAAATCAAATATTCCAGGCGAAGGTGTCGGAACAGTTGAAGCACAACGTGGTACATTAACACATCATTATTGGACCGATGAAAAAGGAATGGTTGAGAAAGTAAATATTATTGTAGGGACAACAAATAACAATGCCCCGATTTGTATGTCATTAAAAAAAGCTGCTCAAGGCCTGATAAAAAAAGGCGTTGATGTTGACGATGGTATTTTAAATATGATAGAAATGGCATTCAGAGCATATGACCCTTGTTTTTCATGTGCTACACATCGTCTGCCGGGTGAGATGCCGTTGATTATAAATTTCCGTGATAAAGAAAGCAATATTATCAGAACAATTAAAAGAGATTGAGGTTTAATTGAAAAAACATGGTTGCTAAAATAGGGGTTTATATATTAGACATCTTTCCAAATTAATATGAGAAATTAAAATGTTTTGTAGA
>CAZREZ010000167.1:0-6696 GCA_964599115.1 uncultured Bacteroidales bacterium | reverse complement strand
AAATTGAAATACAAAAAATATTAAATGAATATCTAAGGGAAGCAACGGTAATTGTTAAACTTGTTAATTTTAATATTACATTGATCGGAGAAGTAAGACGTCCAGGAGAGTATAAGGTTTACCAGGATGAGATCAATATTTTTGAGGCATTTGCATTTGCCGGTGACCTTACGGATTTTGCAAACAGAAATCATGTATTGTTGGTAAGGCAAACCAAACAAGGCGCAACAATTCATAAACTGGACCTCACAGATGATAAAATTCTTGAATCTGATTATTATTATCTTATGCCCAATGACATTATTTATATTGAACCTTTGAAAGGCAAACAATTTACTTTTGCAAATTTCCCGTATGCCCTGATATTCTCTGCAATCTCAACAGCATTACTGTTGATCAATTACTTTAAATAATAATTTAATATCACAAATTGACACAAATTACAAACATGGACAACACAAACAATATAAGCAACATACCCAAAGAAGAATCAATTGATTATAAAGCATTATTTTATAAATTTTACAGATTTTGGTACTTTTTTGCTTTAGCAATATTTATCTTTTTTACAATTGCTTTTTTATTTAATAAATATTCAGAGCCAATTTATAAAGTAAACACAACTGTTTTGATACAGGAAGACAAGTCAATGACCGACCCTCAATCTTTAATCGGTTTCGGATTAATGGGAAACCAACAAAACCTGGAAAATGAAATTGGGATATTACAATCATACTCACTTACATACAGAACTCTAAAAGAACTGGATTTTGAAATTTCTTATTTTGTTGAAGAAAATTTTATAACCAAGGAATTATACCATAATTCACCTTTTGATGTGATAATTGATACTGCTCATTTACAACCGGCAAACCTGAAATTTTTTATTACAATTTTATCAGATAATAATTTTAAGATAGAAGCCAAGGGCGAAGAAATTGAGCTATATAATTTTACAGATTACACTTTATCGGATAATGAAATAGATAATCTGGATTTTGAGAAAACTTATAAATTCGGTGAGCAAATAAAAAGTCAGTATTATAGCTTTAAAATCTTTTTGAATAAAAATTATAACGAAAAAGAATATAAAAATAAAGATTTGTTCTTTAATTTTAATGATATTGAAAGTCTTGTTGGAAAATACAGCGGTTTTAGCATTGAACCGATAAACAGGGAGGCTTCAATTCTTGATATTTCATTAGAAGGAAGTGATATAGAGAAATCCGTTAATTTCTTAAACCGGTTAACAATGGTTTATCTTGGTCGGAGTTTGGAAAAAAAGAATCAGATAGCTATAAACACAATAAATTTTATTGACTCCGAACTTGAAGGAATTGTTGATTCTCTCACACTTACCGAGCAAAACCTGCAGGATTACCGTACGGCAAATGTTGTAATGGACCTTGATTTTCAGGCTCAGCAGGTATTTGAATACATGAAAGAACTGGAAAATGAAAAAGCAGTACTAATAGTCAAATCCATGTATTATAATAATTTAAAGGATTATCTTCAAAGTAAAAATAATGTGGATGACCTTGTTGTCCCTTCATCTATAGGAATAGCTGACCCGCTTTTAAACGAATTAATTTCAGGATTAACACAGTTTTATAATACACGTACGGAGCTTTTATTCACTTCAACCGAAAAAAATCCAATGGTATTAAGTCTTGAAAAACAAATACAGAACACAAAAAAAGCCATTATTGAAAATATCAATAATATTATTAATACATCAACTATTGCAATTAATGATATTAATAGAAGAATTTCAGAATTATCCGGCAGGATAAATCGCTTACCGAAAACCCAACGAAATTTAATAGGTATTGAAAGAAAATTTAAACTTAATGATGCTATTTATACTTATCTTTTGCAAAGGCGTTCGGAAGCTCAAATTACAAAAGCCTCCAATATAACGGATAACGAAATTATTGACAAAGCAAGAACAGAAGGACAAGAACCTGTTTTTCCCAAAAAAGGTTTGAACTACATTATTGCTATTATTCTCGGACTAATAGTCCCTGTTGTTTATATTCTCGGTAAAGATTATTTTAATGACAAAATTATTGAAAGAAAAGACGTTGAAAGCATTACAAATATTCCAATAATCGGGCATATAATTCATAGTGCAAAAGAAAGTAAGATAGTAGTTGCCGAATCACCCAAATCTTCAATATCCGAATCGTTCCGTTCAATAAGGACCAATCTTCAATATATAACCAAGGGCAAGGAAAAACAAGTTGTTCTTATTACATCCGATATGGTAAGTGCTGGTAAAACTTTTATTTCTATTAACCTGGCTTCAATTTTTGCACAATATGATAAAAAAACACTTTTAATGGGATTTGACCTTCGTAAACCAAAAATTTATCAGGATTTCGGTTTAACCAATACAGAAGGTATCAGCTCTTATCTTATTAATAAAAGTAAATTTGAGGATATTATTCAAAAATCTCCTATCAATAATCTGGATATAATTATGGCAGGACCTGTTCCGCCAAATCCTTCTGAGCTGATAGCATCATCAAAAACAACAGAATTGTTCAATAAACTTAAAGAGATCTATGATTTTATAATTATTGATACTCCACCGGTAGGTTTGGTAACCGACGCATTTCTAGTAATGAAATATACTGATGCAAATATATTTATTGTAAGGCAAAATTTCACCCACAAAAAAATATTTGCTTCAATTATAAAAGATGTTGAACAAAGGAATATACCAAATGTAAATATCCTGATAAATGATGTAAAATTAACCAAAGACTCTTATGGGTATGGATACGGTTACGGATACGGATACGGATACGGTTACGGATACGGTTATGGTTACGGATACGGATATGGTTACGGATATTATTCGGATGATGATGAGATAGAAAAACAATCGTTCTGGAAAAGGGTGTTTTCCAAATCATAACGGAGCTAAAAATTTGTCAGGTGAAATACGAAGTATATTTAGTATCTGTTTATAAAGTCAAAATTTTACATAAAATGAAGCACCAAATAACAAATAAGGGAAAATTCATGCGAAACAAATTCCCCTCCTAATTTTAGGAGGGGTTAGGGCAATGTCATTAAGTTAAGTAAATGAATAATGAATATCGATTAACGAATAATGATTTTAGATTTTTTATTGCTGATAATATGATACTTCGAAATTCAAAAATCGTTAATCGGTGTTCGATATTCCAAATTCCATTGAGATAAACCCTTAACTTAATGACATTGGGGATTAGGGGTGGTAGAAATTATCAGACAATGTGTTAATTACTAAAAGATAAACAGATGAAAAAAAACATAGCACTTGTCGGAGCAGGAAACTGGGGGAAAAACCACTTAAGAAACCTGCACAACATAGGAGTACTTCATTCGGTATTTGAACCTTCCAAAAAAATTACACAACAAAGAAAAAAAGATTTTCCTGATGTACTATTTATTAATGACGAAAATCAAATACTTGACAATCCTGAAATAAAAGGAGTTGTTATTGCAGCACCCGCAGAATTACATTATGAATTAACAAAAAAATATCTTCTTGCAGGCAAAGATGTTATGGTTGAAAAACCTTTGGCACTTAGGGTTGAACAAGGTGAAGAGCTTGTAAATATTGCAAAAGAAAACAAACGGGTTTTAATGATCGGTCATATTTTGCAATATCATTCTGCTGTTATTAAATTAAAAGAACTGATTGATAATGGTGAATTAGGACATATCAGATATATTTATTCAAACCGCCTGAATATCGGAAAATTAAGAACAGAAGAAAACGTTTTATGGAGTTTTGCCCCACACGATATCTCATTGATAATTATGTTTATGAACAACGAAGAGCCGTTAAATATACAGGCTCATGGCGGATCTTACGTTAACAGTAATATTTATGATACCACCCTTACTACTCTTGAGTTCAAAAACGGTATTAAAAGCCATGTATTTGTAAGTTGGTTGCACCCGTTTAAAGAACAAAAATTAGTAGTTGTAGGATCGGAAAAAATGGCTGTTTTTGACGATGTAAGCAAAGAAAAGTTATTTCTTTATCCTCACAAGATAAAATGGGAAAAAGGAACAATCCCTGTTGCAGAAAAAGCAGATTATGTAACAGTTGAATTTGAACAAAAACAACCATTAGAAGAAGAACTTCTTCATTTTATTGATTGTGTCGAAACCCGAAAAACCCCGAAAACAGACGGTGTTGAAGGATTAAAGGTCTTAAAAATATTGGAAGCAGCACAGAAAAAACTGGCTCAGAATGAATAGGTCTTATTCGTAAAATCCATTGTTACTTTATAAGTGAAAAAAGAAAATAATGAGGGTTTTAAGTTATTAATGCGAATCAAGGGTTGAAATTTTATTAAACCACGAAGTCACACAAAGTACTTCACTAAGTATCACAAAGATAAAATTTGATTATCATGAATATAGATAAAAAAAAATTTGTACACGAAAGTTCATACATAGATGATAATGTGGAAATAGGCGAAGGAACAAAGGTCTGGCATTTTTCACATGTACAAAAAGGTTCTAAAATAGGGAAAAATTGTGTTTTAGGACAAAATGTAAATATCGGAAATAATGTTAAAATCGGAAATAACGTAAAAATCCAAAACAATGTTTCTGTATACGAAGGCGTTGAATTGGATGATTATGTTTTTTGCGGACCATCAATGGTTTTTACCAATATTCTTGACCCGAGATGCGAATTCCCGCAAAGAGGTTCTGAATTTTACCTTAAAACAATTGTAAAGAAAAGCGCCTCATTCGGTGCAAATTCAACAATCGTCTGCGGAAACACAATTGGAAAATATGCTTTTGTAGGAGCAGGAAGTGTTGTAACAAAAGATATTCCCGACTACGCAATGGTTGTCGGAACACCAGCCAGATTGATAGGATGGATGTGTGCATGTGGAAGTAAACTTTCTTTTACCGCAACCACAGATTCGGAAGAGGAAGCAGGAGAATGTACAAAATGTGGGAGAAGATATAAGAAAAGGGGGAGAAAGGTGGAGGAAAAGAAAGTGTAAAGGCTAAAGTGGAAAGGCTAAAGGTATAATCCTGACAGGTTTTTAAAAACCTGTCAGGATTAGTTCTTTTACATTTTAGTTTTGCCTTTAACCTTATACCATACACATTATATTTAAATAATTTAAAAAAAAAGAAAAAAATGCAATTTATTGATTTAAAAGTACAACAAAACAGAATTATTGATAGTATTAATTCAAACATTGCCGGGGTTCTTGAACATGGGAAATATATTCTTGGTCCGGAAGTAAAGCAGCTCGAAGAAAAATTAGCAGGATATGTCGGTGTTAAACATGCCATTGGTGTTGCCAGCGGTACCGATGCATTGCTTATGCCCTTGATGGCTTATGACATTGGTCCGGGCGATGCAATATTCACGGTTTCTTTTACTTTTATTGCAACTGCCGAAGTTGTAAAACTTCTCGGTGCAACACCGGTTTTTGTTGACATTGAACCGGACACTTTTAACATTGACACGAATAAACTTGAACAAGCAATATTAAAAGTAAAAAAAGAAGGAAAACTAAATCCTAAAGGAATCATTCCTGTTGACCTTTTCGGACAACCGGCCGATTATGATGAAATAAACGCTATTGCAAAAAAATACGGACTTTTTGTGCTGGAAGATGCAGCACAAAGTTTTGGTGCTTCGTATAAAGGCAGAAGATCATGTTCGCTAACTGATGTTGCAGCAACAAGCTTTTTCCCTGCAAAACCATTGGGAACTTATGGCGACGGAGGAATGTGCTTTACAGATAGCGACGAAATTTACAATAAATTATCATCAATTCGTGTGCATGGAAAAGGTACACATAAATATGATAATATAAGAGTCGGAATCAACGGAAGAATTGACACTTTGCTTGCTGCAATTTTATTGGCAAAATTTGAAATTTTTGATGAAGAAGTTGATCTAAGACAAGATGTTGCGAAAAAATACAATGAAGGATTAAAAGATTTTGCAATAACTCCGTTTGTTAAAGATTTTAATATTTCTGCATGGGCACAATATTCAATTTTACATCCCGAAAGAGAAAAAATAATCCGCCATCTTAAAGAATCAGGAATTCCAACTGCTATTTACTACCCAAAGCCACTCCATCTGCAGGAAGCATTTGAGGGTTTAGGTTATAAATCCGGTGACTTTCCTGTAAGTGAAAAAATTGCACAGGAAATTTTCAGCCTGCCTATGTATCCTTATCTGAATAAAGAAGATCAGGAAAAGATCATTGAAGCGGTTGTTAATTATAGTGTTTAGGCACCTGGGGGAAATTTAATAGTCATTCAATGGTCATTCATGGTAATTCTATGGTCATTCAATAGTAATTCATGGTAATTCATGGTAATTCAATGGTAATTCAATGGTAATTCAATGGTAATTCAATAGTAATTCAATAGTAATTCATGGTAATTCATAGTAATTCATGGTAATTCATAGTAATTTAAATGACAGCGAAGCGAATGACATATTTCGATATTTAAAAATTACGAATTACGGATTACGGATTTATTTTAACCTACATTATTCATAAATTTTCATAAAACACTTTAATAATGCAGATTAATCCCGACTTAGAAAAGGTTACATTTTAAAAACCAAGTGTATTAAAATATTTGGTATAATGGACAAAATGGTTGCATATTTCAAGAGCATTCTTTCAAGTGGACAAA
>CAZREZ010000166.1:0-6733 GCA_964599115.1 uncultured Bacteroidales bacterium | reverse complement strand
CAGGTATTTATGAAATTTTCTGTTCTTTGTTGAATTTAAATTTTAAGAAGTCTGACGTTAAATGTTACTAATTTGGTTTCTATCTTGTATTAATCTATAGTTTTTTACATAGTACCATAAATTTTAAATAAAAGATCATGAAGAAAAATAAAATTACTATAACAATAACAATTATTCTGATAATTGTTGCTGCTATTCTTATAATAACAAATTCAAAATCTACATTAAGAAAAGAGATTAGTGATTTTACATTACAGGATACATCAATAGTTACAAAAATATTCATGGCAGATAAAAATGATAATCAGGTTATTCTTGAAAAATTAGAAGATGGGTCATGGAAATTGAACAACACATATAAAGCCAATAAAAAAATTGTGGAATCGCTGTTAAAAACAATGCAGGATATTGAGGTCAGGTCTCCTGTTTCCAAAGCTGCTTTTAATAGTGTAATTTCAAGAATGGCTGCAATTGCAGTAAAAGTTGAGATTTATCAAATGGTTTACAGAGTAAATTTTTTTGGTATAATTAAATTGTTTCCTCATGAAAAATTAACCAAAACTTATTATGTTGGTGATGCAACACCAGATAACCTCGGTACCTTCATGTTGATGGAAAATTCAAAAGAACCATATATTATTCATATTCCAAGATTTCGCGGCTATGTTTCACCCCGTTATTCACCAATTGAAGATAACTGGAGAGACCACACTGTTTTTGACCAAAATATTTCTGATATTAAATCGATAACTCTTGAGTTTATTGATGACCCTGATTGGTCGTATAATATTACAAATATTGGTAATGACAATTTTACATTAACTGGTTTATATGAAAATAAAATTATTGAAGATTATGATACTTTAAAATTATTGAATTTTCTTGCTTCTTTTGATAACATTAAATTTGAAGCATTGTTGTCAAATAAACTTGAAAAGTCTTATATTGATTCGGTTACTTCATCCACTCCCGCTCATATCATAACCATGGTTGATAAGTCGGGAGATACTATCATAGTTAAAACTTTTCACAAAAAGGGATTTTCGGATTTGTTTGCTGATGATGGTGTATCGTTTGAACCATTTGATTTAGACAGGTTATATGCTTTGGTTAATGATGAAAAGGATATTGTATTAATTCAATATTATGTATTTGATAAGATATTAAGACCACTAATTTATTTTGAAAAAGAATAATTAAGAATTAATGTTTTCAAAGATATTGAAATCTGAGTTTTTAAGAAACGTCCTTACCTTGATGACAGGTACTGCTATTGCCCAGGCAATACCGGTTTTAATATCCCCGGTTTTAACCAGATTATATACTCCTGAAGATTTTGGTGTTTTAGCATTATTTATGTCTGTTGTAGTAATAATCGGTACTATTTCTACTGCACGGTACGAATTAGCCATTATGCTTCCAAAACATAAACAAGACGCGGTAAATATATTAGCCCTATCATTGATAATCAACACCATAATATCATTACTTTCGTTGATAATTATTTTGATTTTCAAAAATCAAATTATTTTGCTTTTAGGTTCTGAGGAACTGAGAATATGGTTGTATTTTGCTCCGGTTACAATATTTTTTATGGGTGTTTATCAGGCATTCAATTATTGGTCAACCAGGAATAAAACTTTTACCAAGAATGCAATAAGCAGGGTAGCACAATCCTCAACAATAGCAGCTACAAATCTTTCAGTAGGTTTTGTTAAAGCCGGTCCTGTAGGATTAATTTCAGGAGCAATTTTGGGTCAAATTATCGGAGCATTGGTTCTTTCATGGAAAACCCTTGTTAATTTCAAAAAATTCAGAAAACAATTATCTGTTAAGTCAATAAAGATGAATGCTAAAAAATATAGTAATTTCCTGAAAATTAACACCCCGCATGCTTTTGTTGATTCTTTACAAGACTATGGCATTGTTTATATTATCATATATTTCTTTTCAAAAGTAATACTCGGTTCATATTATTTTGCATTCAGAATACTTAAGGCGCCTGTTGGATTGATAGGAGGAGCAATGAGCCAGGTATTCTATCAAAAAGCTTCCAAAGCATATCATGATAAACAAAACATACAACCATTGATTTTAAGAATGTATAAAAACCTTTTTTTAATTGGGTTTCCGTTGTTTTTAATACTATTTTTGTTTACACCTGATATTTTCTCGTTCGTATTCAGTGAAAAATGGAGAGTGGCAGGGGAAATAGCACAAATTATTTGTCCCTGGATTTTTTTGAATTTTATTGTTTCGCCGGTTTCATGCATTGCAATAATAATGAACAAACAAAAAGAAGCTATGTTTATTACTTTTGCAGATATATTACTCAGAATAGGAGCATTAATTATCGGTGGGTATTATAATGATTATAAATTGTCTTTTATTTTAATGAGTATTACTTGCACTATGTTATTGATTTTTGCATTATTTTGGTACTACAGAATTGCAAGAATAAAAACCTCTGACGCATATTAATTAAATTTATAATTAATCAAATATGGCATGAATTTAAAATCTTGGATCAGACGAAAATTTGTTTACATTACAAAACCCAGAATGATTGGGGGTTATAAAAGACATGATGGGATTTACTTAAAAAATACAAGGATCAGTAATACCACCTTTATTGATAATCCCGAAAATTTAGAAATTGAAAATAACGTGTTTATAGGACATTATAATTATATTGAAGCAAGTAATGGAATTACTATAAAAGAAGGATGTCAGATAACTAACTTTATTTCCATTACGTCGCATTCAAGTCATATTTCAATCAGATTGTATGGTAAGCGGTATGGTGATTTTCAAAATCATAAAGGATATGAAAAAGGTTCCGTTTTTATTGGAAAATATTCTTTTATCGGTCCTCACTCCGTAATAATGCCAAAAACTACTATCGGTAAAGGATCAATAGTGGGAGCATACAGTTATGTTCAGGGCGATTTCCCTGATTTCTCTATTATCAAAGGAAATCCTGCAAAAGTTGTTGGCGATACCCATAATCTGGATTCAAAATACCTGAATGAAAATCCCGAACTAAAAGATTTTTATAATGAATGGACAAAGAAACCATAAACAAAATATATAAAACTATCTCGATGAAATTATTAACTGTCGGTTCAAATGTTATTCATCTGAAAAATTACCATGACCTTATAAGGGAAGATGTTAGTGATATTTTGTTTATTACTGACCGGTTAAATGATAAATTTGCTTATGATAAAATAAAACTGGTTCCTTTCTCAGTCAGAAATCCTTTTCAAATAAAGAAATCCATTAATCAAATCAAGCAAATTATTCAGAATTACAAACCTGATATTATCCACATTCACCAGGCCGGAACTAATGCATATTTAGCTCTAAAAGCTTCTAAAAATTTTAATGTACCTACTATTGTGACAGCATGGGGAAGTGATATTCTTGTTATTCCGGGTAAAGGCATTCTTTATAAAAGGATGATAAAATATATCCTGCAAAATTCTGATTATTATACTTCCGATTCTCTTTTTATGGCTTCAAAAATGCAACAATTGGCTTTTCCTGATACACTTGATATTACAATTGCAAATTTTGGTATAAACATTGAAAAATTTAATTTGCCAAAAGAAAATATAATATTTTCAAACCGCTTGCATAAAAAGATGTATAGGATAAATATAATTATTGAATCTTTCAAAAGATTTATAACAAACAGAAAACACGAAAACTGGAAATTAGTCATTGCAGGAGAGGGAGACGAAACAAGTAAGCTTAAGCAATTAGCCACAGAACTTGAAATTGTTGACAATGTTGAATTTGTCGGTTGGCTGGACAAAGCATCTAATGATGAATATTATTTTCGTTCAAAAATATTTATATCAATACCTGCATCTGATGCTACCTCAATAAGTTTGCTGGAGGCTCTGGCTGCCGGTTGTATCCCGATTTTATCCAATTTACCGGCAAATTTAGAATGGGTAGTTGACGGACTAAATGGTGTGATAGTTGATAATTTAAATAATAACTTTATAGAACGGGCATTAGAATTAGATTATAATAAAGTTAAGGATATAAATTCATACATCATTGAAAAAAAGGCAACAAAAGAAGTGAATAGGAAAAAGTTTATTGACTTGTATAACAGGGTGTTAGAAGGTGTCTGATGAAAGTTTACATAAATAGTGTCCTTCTATAAAGTCCGAAAGCTTTCAGGATTAATTCAAAAATTATTTGACTTTATGTACACAGGGACTATTTAGTTGATATTGTCAATAGAAATTATAATTGTTTATTTGCTATTGTGAATAGTAATTATTTTTTCATATAAATATTGGGAATTATTTTTACTTTTATCTTTTTACTTTTGTCTTTTATCTTCAAGTTTATCTGGGTTAGAATAACAAAAACATCAATTAATGATACGGATTGCCAATATTACAACAGTCCACGATTACAGCGATGATCGTATTTTTTATAAGGAATGTAAATCCTTAAAAAAAGAAGGTTATGATGTTTTTTTTATTGTAAAAAGCAAGGAAAATAAGTCTATTGAAGGAATAAATATTATTGGATTAAAAAATTATAATTCAAGATTACAAAGAGTAATTTTCGGTTCAATCGAAGTTTTCCGTAAAGCTTTGAAAACAAAATCCGATTTGTATCATTTTCACGACCCCGAACTAATGTTTATAGGTATTTTGCTTAAACTTGCCGGAAAAAAAGTTATTTACGATGTTCATGAAGACCTGCCAAAACAGGTTTTATATAAAGACTGGATAAAATATAAATTCGTTCGTAAAATCCTGTCAGCTATTATAAATGTTTTTGAGCATTTTTGTTGTTTGTTTTATGATGGAATAATTGCTGCAACAGAAGATATTGCAAAAAAGTTCAGTAAAAGAAAAACTATTGTTTTGAAAAATTTTCCGCTTAAAGGCATGATTGAAAAAGCACATCCTCCATCAATAAAAAAAGAAAAAAAAATTATAATATATGTCGGGGGCTTATCAAAAATCAGAGGAATTAAAGAAATTATTCAGGCAATGGAACATGTTAATATAAATTGTGAATTATGGTTGATTGGAAAATTTGAAAATGAAGAATATTATGAAGAATGCAAAAACTTACCTTTTTGGAAAAGAGTAAAATATATGGGTTTTAAGAAGTTGGATGAGGTATATGGATACATAAAATTGGCTGATATAGGTTTAGCAATTTTATACCCTATAAAAAATTATTTAACGAGTCTGCCTGTTAAAGCTTTTGAATATATGGCTTTTGGCAAACCTATTATTATGTCTGACTTTAAATACTGGAAAGAAATTTTTAGCGAATGTGCTATATTTGTTGATCCATACAACACAAAGCAGATTTCGGAAAAAATAAATTACCTTATTGAAAATAAAGCAATCTGTGAGAAACTTGGTGAAAAAGGTAAAGAGCTTATTAAAAATAAGTATTCATGGGAAAAAGAGGAAATTCAATTATTTGAATTTTATGGTTCTATATTAAATGCTTGAATTGTTGAATGGATAGATAGATTACAGATAGAAATACAATAGAAATACAATAGAATAACAATTGAATGAATGTAAAAAATGGAAATACATCAAATTGAAAATAAAGACATATTAAAATATAAGGAACTTGCTGTTATAAAAGGGACAATTTTTAATAGCCTGGAATGGTTAAACATGTTTGGGGAAAAATTAAAGATATTTGGAATATATGATAATAATAACATAATGATTGGCGGATTTTACCTGTATGTTGATTCAAAAGCCGGAATGAAATATTATAGAAATCCTCCTTTTACTCCATTTATTGGTTTGTTTTTTGAGAATAAAGCACAGAATAAAGTAAAATCACACTCATTTGAAAAGTCAATTATCAGCCAAATAGCTGACTTTATCAGCAAGTTACCATATCAAATATTATCCATTGCACTTCAAAAAGATTTTATTGATATGCAGCCCTTTATCTGGGAAAAATATAAGGTTGTTCCTAATTATACTTACATCATTGATCTTTCACAATCAATAGATATAATAAATTCTGAGTTAGAGTCGGAAAGACGAAATGACCTTAAAAAAGCATATAAGGATAAAATTAAAGCTGAAAAAACTGAAGATTTTAATATAGTCAAATCTTTAGTACTGAACACTTTTGACAGGATTAAAAAATCAATAGACAATTACTATCTGGATAAAATATTATTTAGCTTTGCTAATAATAATAATAGTTTTGCATTTACTTCATATTTAAATGAAAAGCCTATTGCAACATGTTTCTGTATATATGATAAGTCAACAGCTTATTATTTGCTGGGTGGATATGATAGTGAAAACCGGCATAAAGGAGCAGGAGCATTGGCAATTTGGCAGTCAATAAAATATGCAAAAAGTTTAAATTTGTTATATTTTGATTTTGAGGGTTCAATGGTTAAACCTATTGAGAAATATTTTAGAGGTTTCGGTGGTGATATGCACCCATATTATACTATTAATAAAGCTATTATGCCAATTGAAATTATTTTGAAATTTGTTAAACGGCAAGCATTTTAATTTTTCTGAAGGATGAAAATAATTATTTCACATGATGTTGATCATATTACTGTTAGCGAACACTTCAGGGATTTTATTATACCTAAATTCATTATCAGATCTAAGATAGAATTCTTGAAAGGAAAAATATCTTTAAAGCAGTACTTTTTAAGGTTAAAACACTTATTACAAAACAAATGGCAAAA
>CAZREZ010000165.1:0-6738 GCA_964599115.1 uncultured Bacteroidales bacterium | reverse complement strand
AAGTAATTTTAAATATATTATCAAATGCAAAATACTCTATTGAAGAAAAAGAAAATACAGTTATTGATGGATCCTATCAAAAACAGATTAAAATAAAAACTTATGAAAATAATAATAATCTATTTATAAATATTGAAGATAACGGTATCGGAATACCTGAAAATGATCTGGATAAAATATTTGACCCGTTTTTTACAACTAAAAAATCCGAAATTGGAACCGGACTGGGACTATCAACAACTTATGGCATTTTAAAAGAAATGAAAGGTGATATTAATGTGGAAACCAAGTTGAACAAAAGCACAATTATGAAAATTTTATTACCTAAACTGTAAAAGAAATAAGACAGAAGGATAAAATTAACGAAACTTTAATTAAACAAGGCGAAGCCGAAGTATAATTAATGTCCGTCTATTAAGTCCGAGAGTTTAAATTAATATTAAAAATTACAAATGACAAGCACCAAAATACAAATAAATCCCAATAACCTAAATCATAATATTCAAAGTTTTTTTGACATTTAATCATTGGAATTTGGAATTTATTTGTCATTTGTTTTTTGTTATTTAGTGCTTTATTTTAAAAATTTGTGAAAATCTGTTGTAAAAACAATTACATGATGAAAAAAATTAACATTTTAGTACTGGATGACGAAAAAAGAGTAAGAGATGAAATTGAAGAATTTTTACTTGGAAATAATTATAAAGTCTCAAAAGCCGGTTTGCCTTCACAAGCATTTAATATTTTAAAACAAACCGAAATTGACATTGCTATCTTAGATATTAAACTTCCTGAAATGAATGGATTAAATGTTTTAAAAGAAATTAAAAAACAGTATCCCGAAATTGAAGTTATAATGATATCAGGTCATGGCGACATGAACAGTGTAATAGATGCAATGCGTTTGGGAGCATCTGATTTTTTCCAAAAGCCATTCAGATTAATTGAAGTAAATAATGCAATTGAACGAACCAAAAAATTTATCACCCTTAATCAAAAATTAAAAGAAGTTGAACAAAATTATTCACTGCTTTCAAAAGAACTTTATGAAAATATCGGACAACGATTGTTAGGAAACAGTTCTGCTTTGAATAATGTTATTGACCTGATGACAAAAGTTGCCAAAACAGATACAACTTCGGTGCTGATAACCGGTGAAAGCGGAACAGGTAAAGAGCTGGTTGCACGCGGAATTCATTATCTGAGTGATAGGAACAACCATTATTTTCATTCGGTAAATTGTTCTGCAATACCCGAAAGTTTATTTGAAAGCGAATTTTTCGGTCATAAAAAAGGAGCATTTACGGGAGCATTCGAAGATAAATCCGGGTGGTTTGAAATTGCAAATAAAGGTACTCTGTTTTTAGATGAAGTAAGTGATATGCCAATGAACCAACAGGCAAAATTATTAAGAGTGCTGGAAGAAAAAAAAATTACCAGGGTTGGTTCGCACAAGTCAATAGACGTTGATGTAAGAGTAATCGCCGCGTCAAACCAGGACCTTGAAAAAATGAGCAACGAAAGAAAATTCAGGTTCGACCTGTATCACAGGCTTTGTTCGTTTATAATTCATATACCGCCATTGCGGGAAAGAAAAGAAGATATTCGTTTGCTAATGGACTATTTTATTAAAAATTATTCAAAAAAAATGGCAAAGCCTATTATAAATATTGATAAAAACATATTAAAAGAACTAACCGGATATAGTTTCCCAGGAAATATCAGGGAATTAAAAAATATGATTGAAAGAGCAATGATCTTGTGCGATGACGATAAATTATGTTTAAAACATTTTCAGACAATCAATAAAAATAATCTTGCTAAAAACCAAAATATTAATGCTACAAATGAAATATTAGACTTAGAATTAGTTGAACACAAATTAATTAGCAAAGCATTAGAGAAAGCAAATAATAATAAATCCAAAGCTGCTGCCCTGCTTAATATTTCCTGGCAATCGTTGGATAGAAGGATGAAGAAGTATGGGATGGGTTAACTATACTTGCATACAAGATCATTTAATTCCTGAGAAATGAGATTCGGGATTTTTTCATCAACTTCTTCTTTATTTTTTTTTATTTAACCGCATCCACTATTTCTTTAAATGCGTTTGGATGATTCATTGCAAGGTCTGCAAGCACTTTACGGCTTAAGTTTATTTTCTTTTTATGGATTTTTCCCATAAATTCAGAGTATGACATCCCATATTCTCTTGCACCTGCATTAATACGCTGGATCCATAAAGCTCTGAATGTTCTTTTTTTGTTTCTTCTGTCACGATATGCATAAGTAAGGCCTTTTTCATAAGCGTTTTTAGCCACAGTCCAAACATTTTTTCTGCGACCAAACTGACCTTTGGTCTCTTTAATGATTTTTTTTCTTCGTGCCCTTGAGGCAACAACATTTACTGATCTTGGCATTTTTTTAATTTTTTTTACTTTAGCGCCCCTGATATTCAGAGATCTTACAGCTAAAAGCAAGTTTTAAAATAATTTTACTTTTGAATCATTTCTCTTACATTTTTCTCATCTGCTTTATCTATTACTGTAAAGTAAGATAAATTACGTTTACGTTTAGTAGATTTTTTAGTCAGAATGTGACTTTTGTAAGCATGCTTCCTTTTAATCTTACCGCTGCCTGTAACTGCAAATCTTTTCTTGGCACCGGATTTGGTTTTCATTTTTGGCATTACTGTTTGTTTTATATAGTTTATTAATAATTTACTTTTTAGGAACAATGATCATAATCATTCTTTTACCTTCCATCTTTGGCAAATTTTCAACTTTGCCAAATTCTTCCAATTCCTGAGCAAATCTTAAAAGAATAATTTCACCTTTTTCTTTATAAATAATTGAACGACCTTTAAAAAACACATCTACTTTAACTTTAGCACCATCCTGTAAAAACTTTTGAGCATGTTTTAATTTAAAATTAAAATCATGATCATCAATGTTGGGTCCTAATCTTATCTCTTTTATAATTACCTTAGCAGATTTAGCTTTTATCTCTTTTTGTTTTTTCTTTTGTTCGTACAGATACTTTTTATAATCAATAATTTTACATACAGGGGGGCTTGCATTAGGCGATATTTCTACTAAATCAAGACCCAAATCTTTAGCAATATCCAAAGCGTCTTTTAACTGAAATATACCTGTTTCAATATTATCACCAACTAACCTTATAACAGGTGAAAAAATTCTTTCATTGATTTTATGAGGATATTCTTTTCTTCTGAAATTTCTTTGATATCCCCGTCTGTTAAAATGTGTTGCTATATTTTATTCCTCCAATTTTTTAGTTATACGTTATTAGTTATTAGTTAAAATATCTGATTGATTATAATTGAAATTTTAGAATTTACATTTATTTAAAATTCTAATCTAAAAATAATCAGGCAATTAATTTATTAATTTCATCATTAACAAGTTTTGCAAAATCTTCAATTTTATAAGTTCCTAAATCGCCTATGCCTTGTTTTCTGACAGAAACTGTATTTTCATTTTCTTCCTTCTCCCCTACTATCAACATATATGGGATTTTCTGCAATTCTGCGTCACGAATTTTTCTGCCTGTCTTCTCACTTCTCTCATCAATGAGGCTGCGAAGTTCGTAATTATTTAACAAATTTAAAACTTTTTTCGCATAATTATGATATTTTTCGCTGATTGGCAATATAATAAGCTGTTCGGGTGTAAGCCATAACGGGAACTTGCCGACTGTATTCTCAATCAAAAGAGCAATAACCCGTTCGGTTGAGCCTAAAATTGCACGATGAATCATCACTGGTCTGTGTTTTAGATTATCGCTCCCGGTATAAGTTAAATCAAAACGCTCAGGAAGGTTATAATCAACCTGAATAGTTCCAAGCTGCCATTTCCTTCCAAGAGCATCTTTTATCATAAAATCAAGTTTAGGTCCATAAAAAGCAGCTTCGCCGTATTCAATCTTTGATTGTAATCCTTTTTCTTCTGCAACTTCTAAAATCGCTTTTTCAGCTTTTTCCCAATTTTCGTCACTGCCGATATATTTTTCTTTGCTTTGATCACCCCTTAAAGAAATTTGTATTTCAAATTCCTTAAATCCCAAAATTCTATATACATATTGAACCAGGTCAATTATTGCTATAAATTCTTCTTTTACCTGATCGGGACGACAAAAAATATGAGCATCATCTTGTGTAAATCCTCTAACACGTGTTAATCCATGTAATTCTCCGCTTTGTTCATAACGATAAACAGTGCCGAATTCTGCCATGCGAATCGGCAGGTCTTTATATGAATGTGGTTTGAAATTGTATATTTCACAATGATGTGGGCAATTCATGGGTTTTAACATGAACTGCTCATCTTTAACCGGTGTTGAAACCGGCTGAAAAGAATCCTCACCATATTTATCATAATGACCTGAGAGCTTATATAAGTTTACATTTCCTATGTGCATGGATGAAACCAGCTCATGTCCCCTTTTTTTCAGGACTTTTTTTAAGAAATCCTCAAGCCTGTCTTTTAATTCATTTCCCTTTGGCAGCCATAAAGGCAGTCCAAGACCAACTCTTGGTGAAAAAGTAAAAAGTTCAAGCTCTTTTCCAATCTTCCTGTGATCGCGTTTTTTAGCTTCTTCAAGCAAATGCAGATATTGGATTAATTCTTTTTGCTTTGGAAAACTTATTCCATATATCCTGGTAAGTTGTTTACGCTTTTCATCACCTCTCCAGTAAGCTCCTGCAATATTTAAAAGTTTAACGGCTTTAATCGGGCTTGTATCAGGCAAATGAGGACCACGGCACAAATCAATAAAATTCCCTGATTCGTAAAAAGTTATCTCATCGTCTTCCAACTCATTAATCAACTCAAGCTTATAATCATCGCCTTTTTCAGTAAAATATTTTATTGCATCATCTTTTGAAACTTCCTTTCTTGAGAACTTTTGTTTTTCTCTTGCTAATTGAAGCATCTTATCTTCAATCTTCTTGAAATCATTTTCAGATATTGTTCTGTCACCAAAATCAATATCATAATAAAAGCCATTTTCAATATTTGGTCCTATTCCAAATTTAACACCCGGGTATAATGCTTCAATTGCTTCTGCCATCAGATGTGCTGACGAATGCCACATTATAGCTTTACCTTCATCATCATTCCATGTTAAGAGCTTAAGTTTTGCATCGGAATTTATAGGATGGGTTGCTTCCAATATTTCGTTATTTACTTTTGCTCCTAAAACATTCCTTGCCAAATCTTCGCTAATGCTTTTGGCAATTTCCAAAGCTGTAACTCCTTTTTCGAATTGTTTAACCGAATTATCCGGTAATGTTATGTTTATCATTAAATTATTATTCTTTAAAAAATTGGGTGCAAAGATAAATATTATTATAAATAAGCTGCAAAAAAATGTAAAAAAAAGGTTGCCAACCTTATAATCCAATAACTTTAAACTCAGTCCTGCGATTGTTAGCCCTGCCTTCTTCGGTTTCATTAGTATCGTTTGGAAACAAAAAGCCATATCCTTTATAAGTCAGCTTGTTTTTATCTATACCATTTAATATTAAATAATCATAAACTGCTTTTGCCCTGTTTTGCGAAAGCTCAAGATTGTATTCTTCTCCGCCAATATTATCGGTATGTCCGCTTATCTCAATTTGTATATCATGATTATTATTCAAAAAACCAATCAGTTTTTCTAATTCAATTTCAGATTCTTTTTTCAAATCATATTTATCAGTTTCAAAGAAGATATTTTTTAGAATTACATTTTCTCCAACTCTTACTGGTTTTAAAGCAATATCTTTTAAATATGGATGTATATCAGAATACACACCGGACAATGCGAAATTTTCAGAATAAAATAAATATCCATTTTTTGATACATTCAGAGCATAGTCTCTATTCACAGGTAAAACAACCAAAAATTCACCGGTCAATGAATCGGAATATGACTTAACATTAACAAACCCTGTATTAAGATCAATTAATTCAAAGCAGGCTTTTAATTTATTTTTTGTTTCGCTGTCAAAAACATTTCCCTTCATATATGTTACCGGCTGCGGACGTGCTTCTTCATACAAATCAAAACTATAAATATCAAATTTCCCCTTGCCTCCGAATTTATCCGATGAAATATATGCTTTGTCACCATTTGCATTCACAATAATAATTATTTCATCATCTAAAGTATTGATAGGATACCCAAGGTTGACAGGTTCAGACCAGCTTCCGTTTTTTTCATTTTTTGTATAAAACAAATCAGCTCCGCCCATACCTATATGTCCTTCTGAAGAAAAATAGAGAGTTTGATCATCCGGGTGAATGAACGGTGACATTTCTGCTTCGGTTGTATTTAACGGAACGCCAAGATTTTCGGGCTGACTCCATTTTCCATCAGATAGTAAAATAGTTTTCCAAATATCAGAACTGCCCTTTCCTCCGTTTCGGTTGCTTGCAAAATAAAGTGTTTTTCCATCTGATGAAAATGATGGCTGAGATTCCCATTTATCTGAATTTACAACAGGTCCCAAATTCTTAGGTTTACTCCAATTGTTAGCTGTTCTTTTTGAATAATACAAGTCGCAACTCCCAAAACCATCAGGACGATAACATGAAGTAAAAAACAAATATTTACTATCAGGTGATATACATAAAGCTCCGATATTTCCTTTAATATTTGCTGAACTGATCAGCTCGTTGGTTTTATTCCATGTGTCATTAATTTTGTCAGAAACAAAAAATCTTTCCGAGTATT